>CAYHSI010000005.1:0-26420 GCA_964359225.1 uncultured Anaerolineaceae bacterium | reverse complement strand
AGGGTCAATTTCCGGGCTAGCGGACAATCTCGAGCGCCCGGCGGATCCGCTCTACGTCTGGGGTCGCGCCCATCGCCTCAAAATAGCTCAGCGCAAGCGTAAGGTGGGCCTGCGCTCGATCCGGGTCAGACCTCGCCTGAGCCAGCGCGGCCAATTCCGCCAGAGTCCGGCCAATTTGCCAGCGGGCCTGAAATCCTTCGAACAGCTCTAAAGCCTTGTTCAACCGCATTTCGGCTTCGGCGAATTCCCCCGCCAGCCGATGTGCGACGCCCCAGGCCCGATGGGCGACTGCCAGGTACGGGCGGTGTTGGTCGCGCAGGGCCAATTCCTCTAGCAGGGGAGCGTACTTGCGCAAGACCGACTCGTCGCCGGCTTGAGCCGCGGAGTCGGCCAGCATCATGTAGACACTGTGCTCGTGCGCCATGCTGCCGTTCTTGATCGGTTGGCCCGGCGTTTCGAGCGACTGTTCCATGTGTTGTCTGAGTAGGGCGAACTCGCCCAAGGCCTGCAGCGGCAGCGACCGTCAGTAGAACTGATTGCGCTGCCAATGCTCGAGCTGGCCGGACACCGAGACCATGAAATCGAACGACTCCTTGGCGTAGGAACTCGCCAGCTCCAGGTCGCCCCGCCGGGCATGGACACTTGCGCCGAGTGCGACGAAAAAGCAGGTTGCACCCACCTGTTCGCGAGTGTGGCGCCGTTCGAGTTCGCGCCACTTGTCCTCCAACGCCAATACCTCTTCCCAGCGGTCCAGCCGGAACAAGCACTGGGCCTGAATCCCCAGTGCGTTGATGATTTGATCGGTCGCCCGCACCCGGTTGGCGAGGGCCTCGGCTTCGACCAGCTGGGGTAGGGCCTCGGTGTATTCGCCAACGTTCATCCGCGCAGAGCCAAGTGCCCGCAGCGCCTCGATCTGCTCTCGAAGGTCGTTGAACTCCGGCCTGCGACAGATGGCCAGCCGCTGCTCGGCGACCTGCAGATGCTCGCGCAGCCGGCCGCGTCCATCCAAAACGTTGCCCAGCGCGCCATAGGCCAAGGATAAGTCGCCAAGGCTGTCAAGCCGACTCGCCATGTCCACCGCGGCCTGACCGAATCGCTGGGCCGCCTCCCAATCGGGGGGGTCCTCAATCCGCCAGGCGTCGGTGGAAAGAGCCACGAGCGCCCGGACCGTTTCAAGATGCGGCGCAGTGCCTCCCAGGGGCCCAAGCCGCTCAATGAGCTGAGCTCGGGAGGCCAAGCGAGCCTGCTTGGCCACCTTCATCGAATCAAGACTCACGGTCCACTTCAAGCCGGTGACTACCTGGACAACCTTTCGGTGCAAGCGCACTTCGGCCATCGGATCCGAATCGGGCAAAGTCCGCCAAATCTCGAGGGCCTGGAGGAACTCCCCAATCGCCGGGGTCCCGTCCCGCAACAAGCAATAGACGTCGCCGAGCTCCTCGCGCAGCGCCCACTGAATCTCGCTCTGCTCCCCTACCGGCAGCAGATCGAGCGCGGCCCGCAAGTTTTGCACCGCATCGCCGTAGGCATATAACGACAGCGCCTTCCTGGCGGCCTGGCGCGAGTATTCGATCGCCCGCTTTTGGTCACCGGCGAGGGCGAAGTGGTGGGCCAAGAGGCCGTACAGCCCCTCCCGCCGCTCCGGATACAGAGCTTCGATGGCCTCCCCAACCCGGCGATGGAACTCGCGCCGGCGCTTGAGCAGGATGGTCTTGTAAACGGCCTCCTGGGTGAGGGGATTGCGGAATGCATACTCGATCTCCGGGAGCCGGGCGGCCTCCCGGATCATGTCCAACCGCAGCAAGGCCCCGACGTTCTTGTCCAAATCGGAATTGCCTTCGTCAACCGCTTGCAGCACCCGCAAGTAGAAGTTCCTTCCGATCACCGAGGCCATCTGCAGAGTCGCCCGGGTGGCCTCCTCCAGCCGATCCATCCGGGCCGAAAGCAGCGAGCGCAGGTTATCCGGGATGGCAAAATCAGCCGCCTCGCTAGTCGATCGCCAGTACCGCCGCAGCTCGCCATCTACTCTTCGCTCCTCGGACACGATCGCCCCGTTTTCGATCAAGGTCCGAACGACCTCCTCGATGAAGTACGGATTGCCGCCTGAGCGCTCGAGGATACTGGCCCGCAACGAGACCGAAATCTCGGCGATCGCCAGCAGACGGTTTACCAGCTCGCTGCTCTCATTGTCAGTGAGCGGCCGAAGGGTCAGCTCGGTATAGCGATGGGGATAAGCTTCATCGGCTGCAACCTTGAGCTGCCAGGCCGGAGAGCCACGTTCGGCGCGCATTCCGCACAGCAGGATCAGGGGGACCGTCTCGGTAAGGGGCAGCAGGCCGAGCAGCAGCTCAATCGAGGCCGCATCGCTCCAATGCATGTCGTCGAAGACGAGCACGGTGGGTCGAGAGGCGAAGCGGGTTTTCCACCACTCCTGGACCGCCTCGAAGAGTTCGCGTTTGAAGCTCTCGCCCTCCAGTGGCAGTCCGCGCTCGAACCCGTCCAGCCCGAAAAGGGCCTCAAGGACTTGTGAAGCGCTTTCCCGGCGCTCCTGCCCAAGACCTTCCACCAGAGACTCGAGCTCCTGGCGAATAGTGGCTGGAGGATCGTCGTAGGCGATGCCTTTCACCCGCCGCACCAAACGCTGAAACATCCCATAGGCCTGGTTCGACTCATAGGAAAGAGTGCCGGTCTCAAACCAGTCGCCGGAGCGGCCGACCAGCTGATCGAAGATCTCCCTGGCCTCGCTGATCAAGCGGCTCTTGCCTAGCCCGGCGTCGCCCACTACGCAGACAATCCGCCCGACGCCCTGACTGAGATCGGTGATGAGCTCGCGCAGGGTCTGCATTTCCTCCTGACGGCCGACGAGTTCCGCCCGCAATCCTTCGATCCCGCGGGCCCGGCCCACGATTTCCCTCCGACCCAGGACCTGGTAGGCCCGCACCGGATCAGCCTTGCCTTTGATCTCGATGGCCCCCAGTTCCTCGAAGTCGAAGAGGGTCTTGACCAGTTTGTAGGTGTCGTGGGCCACTTGCACCGTGCCCGGGGTAGCGGTCTGTTCCATCCGAGAGGCCAGATTGATCGCGTCACCGAGGGCGGTGTATTCCATCCGCAAGTCGGAGCCGACGGCACCGACGACGACCAGGCCGGTATTGATCCCGACTCTCACCTCGATCTCAACCCCGAATCGCTGCCGCACCATTTCGCGGTACGGACGAATGCCGGCCACGATTTCCAGCCCGACCAGGATGCCGCGCTGCGGGTCGTCCTCATGGGCGATTGGAGCGCCAAAGAAAGCCAGGATGGCATCCCCCATCAGCCGAGCGACGATGCCCTCGTAGCGGTAGACCGGCTTGATCATGTACTCGAACGCCCCGTTGATGACCTCGCCCCAATCCTCCGGGTCCAGGTTCTCCGCCGCCTCGGTGGAGCCCTTTACATCGGCGAACAGCATGGTCACCACCCGTCGCTCCCCGACCATCTCGCCGCGATTGCGGGCCTCGGCCAGCCGCGCCTGTAGTTCTTTGGGAATGAATTGAGCGAGGTCGGAGTCGGATTGGACGTCCTGACTCACTGGAGGAGGTCGTGCCGGACCGGGCTCGGTCGCGGAAGCTGAGAATATCGGTCGAGCGGTTTCAGCGGCTTGAGGCTCGGATTGGGTGGAGATGGCGCGGGGGACCCAACGGTCGAGATGGGTGGCATCGGCCAGCTTTAGGCCGCAGTTGTCACAGAAGACCGCGGCGTCCGCCAAGACCGCTGCGCAGCGGGGGCAATCCATTAGGAGCAGGGTGCCACACTGCTTGCAGAAATTCGCTCCCGCTTGGTTGGACGTGCCGCAGTTCGGGCAGTTAATGGTTGAACTCTCCGCTCCGAATGCTGATTATAGAGCCTCGGAGCGGGGGTCCGCGCCTTGAATTAGATGGGGTCAGCCGACCTTTGGATCGGTGTATTCCACGAAGACCGAGAGGCTCTTCACCTGTTGAGGGTCGGGGATTTCCTGGCCGAGGGCTTCGGAGAGGGCCTCGAGCACTTGGTCCAGTTTGCGGGGGTCTTGGACCCGAGTGCGGTCGAGCTGATAGAACTGCTCCCCGGTTAAGCCTTCGTCGGCCAGGAAGTAGGTCTTGGCTCGACCGTCTGAAAGTCGGGACCCGATCAGCCCGACCTCCTGTAGTTTCTGCAAATGGTGGTACAGGTTGTAACGACTCTCGCCGCTGCGCCGCTCCAACTCGATGGTGGAGTGGTCGCGCTCCTTAAGGATTCGCAGAATGGTCTGCCGGGTAGGGTGAGCGGCAGCCTTGATGCTCTCCGGGGTATGCACCCGGTCACGTTTACTCATCGGGCTGGCTCCGCCGGTCGCCACGGGTCTGGTGCCGCAACAGCACTCCCAGGATGATGGTATTAGAGGCCAGTGCGCTCTCAAGCTGGCCGGTGGTTAGTTCTTCCGCGCCCAACTCCTGGATCTGGAACAAAGCGGCCTGATCGAGCCCTTTTTCGGCCGCATAGACCATGGAGGGCTTAGCGTGGCGGGCCGTACGGGTTTCAGTCCGCTGCAAATAGAAGTGACTGATCATGTGGTAGACCGTGCCCTCTCCGTAATCGAAAGTGACGAGCACCGGAGACTCGCCGTGCCGATGCTCGATCTCCTTCGATCGGATCAGCACTTTCACCCGCTGCTGATCGAGCACTCGGATCGGATAGCTGCTGGCTTCCAACCACCACTGGGGATCGTCGTTGGCGTCCAACACCGTCTTCAGCATCGGATCTTCCCGATCCAGCAGTTCAATCCGGACCACCTCGTCGCCGGTCGGGCGGTCGTTGAACTCGACGAACCCTGGAAAGGCGTGCTCGAGCACGTTGCGCAGGGCCCAGTCGGTCGTAAATAGAAAGCCTCCTTCCCGCACGAAAGCCTCCAGGTTGCGGAGCCCCTTGGGCGACAGGTTGCCAGGACAGTTGACGAAAACGATCTGGTCCGGGCGCAGATTGGATTTCTCGAACCGCTCGGGGCTGACCAAAGTAAAGGGCATGCCGGCAATCTCCAGCACGTCCTGAATGCGATCGTAGCCACCTTCGACGACGATCACATCCGCCTGGCGGACCTGCTCGAGAATCTCGAGCGTCTCTGGGGATGACTTGCGGACTCGATCCCGCAGCAACTCCCGGGCAACCCGATAAGCCTGCTTCATTGTCGTGTCCATGCCCTTCGCATCCTTTGAGCGCTCGGCGGCCCCAAGGCACTCTTAGGGCGATCATACCGCAAATTGGGGTGAAAGTAAATACTTACTTACTGGCTATTTGGAGAACGACCTTCCGACCTCTCTGGGCAGCCGGTACCGTCGCCTGGCTCCGCCAGGGCGACTCACGGTCTGCTTTCAATTTGGCTTGAACTTCGCGATAATGCCGCGGGTTGGGGGGAAACAGACCAATGATTCGGAAGCTCACGCTCGTTGCGCTGCTCACGGGGTGGGCGGCGATTGCCGCCTGCACAGGCGCAGCTCCCTCGACCCCAACTTCAACGCCACTTCCGAGCGCCAGCCCGACGGCGACCCACACACCCCCGCCGACGGCGACTGCCACACCGACCGCGACGGCAACCCAGACTCCGAAGCCAACCTCGTTCTTGAACGAGGCCCCGACTCTGACGCCGGACGGTTCAGCCGGCTCGTCGCCAAGCAGCGAACCAATTACGCTGCGGCTCCAGCTCCAGGCCGGTGAGACCTATCGCATCCAACTGCTCACCCGCCAGCAGATTCACCAGGACCTAGAGGGCCAACAGCTTGAGACTCTCCAGACCCTCGGCATCCAGTACAGCTATGCGGTGACCGAGGTGGATCCCGAGGGGAACGCCTGGATGGATCTGCTCTACGAGCGGGTGATCCTGGAGCAGGACACCGTGCTGGGAGAGGTTAAGTACGACTCGGCCGATCCGCCCGCCGAGATCCCGGCGGAGGCACAGGGCATGAACGCGCTGGTCGGCTTGGGTTTCTCGTTGCGGATGTCGCCGCGGGGGGAGGTGCTTGAGACTCGCGGCGCGGATGAGCTGGTCGAGCAGATGATCGCGGCCTTGCAAATCAGCGATCCCGCCGCCCGGGAACAGATGGAGGCCACCCTCCGCCAGCAATACGGCGGAGAGGGGCTGCAGAACCAGCTGCGGGACACGGTGGTCCAATTCCCCGAAGGCCCATTGCGGGTCGGCGACAGCTGGTCGATTACTACCGAGACCTTCGCCCTGACGACCCTGACGGTCAAAGCCACCTATACCCTGCGCGGGTTTGACGAGCAAACTGCCCGGATCGACGTGCGCTCCAGCTTTACGACCGCGGATTCCATGGAGATGCTCGACTTCGGGTTGTTCCAGATCGGCTACGTGCTCGCCGGCGATCAGGTAGGGACGATGCTGGTCAACCTCCAAACGGGTCTATCGGACATTCAGCTGCACCAAGATCTAAACGGCGAAATGACGATCGCGGCGGAAGGCCAACAGCTGCTTGTCCCGCTGACGGCTCAGGGGGTGTTTCAGGTCCGGGTCGTGGAGCAGGACTAGCCGAAAGAAAAAGCCCCCGTGCGCGCGGGGGCTTTCGTTTGCAGGTTCAGGCTGGCTTAGATCTTGGTGACATCGGCCGCCTGCAGACCCTTGGGGCCCTGCTGGATGGAGAACTCCACCCGCTGGCCTTCCTCAAGGGTGCGGAAGCCGTCGCCTGAGATCGCCGAGAAGTGGACGAACACATCCTCGCCATCTTCGCGCTCGATGAATCCGTACCCCTTCTTCTCATTGAACCACTTCACTGAACCCTGTACTCGATCCGACATGTGTTTCCTTGCCTCCTTACGGCAGTAATCAATATAGGTGCCGGTCTTGTTCTCGGAGGCCGGGGTGTGGGCTTAACCACAACGGCCTGAGCTGCGCACGCTCAGGCCAAGATCTCACGACTTCCTGACAGAACTTCCATGCAACCTACAGCCAAAAATGTTACCACGGCTTTCGTCGAGCGCAAGTGGCCCGCCGGGCGAGCGCGGGTGTCGACCGAGAGGGCCGCCGGCGCGAGTCGGCCGCGCGGGTATGCGGCGCAGGCCGGCGATCCGGCGTGGGTCGCATCCCTTATAATGTCGAACTTGTGGCCGGGTTGAGGATGGACCGCCGCTTCGCCATTCTGTTCACGATCGTCTTCGTCGACCTGATCGGATTCGGGATCGTCATCCCGGTGCTGCTGCTGCACGCCCAAGAATCTTTCGGGGCCACCGATCTGCAAGCGACCATGCTGCTGACTTCGTACTCGGCCGGGCTGGTGGTAGCCGGGCCGGTGATGGGACGGCTCTCGGACGCTTTTGGCCGGCGGCCGGTGCTGATCCTGAGCCAGATCGGGACCTTCATCGGATTCCTGGTGCTGGGTTTCGCCAACTCGCTGTTCCTGCTGTACCTCGGGCGGATTATCGATGGGATCTCCGGCGGCAACATCACGACTGCCACGGCCTATATCAACGACATCACGACCGAGAAGAACCGGGCCCGCGGCTTTGGATTGATCAGTGCCGCGTTCGGGGCCGGATTCATTGTCGGGCCGGCGCTGGGAGGCCTGGTCGTCAACCTGGCCGCCGGCATCGACTCGCTAGCCGCCTACAGCCAACACGCACCATTCTTCGTGGCGGCCTTCTTTTCGCTGCTCTCGATCCTGGGCACTACCTTCCTGCTCCCGGAGACTTTGGCGCCAGAACAACGCCACCCGCTCGGGCAGCCGCGCCCGAGCCGGCTCGGCGAAGGCGGGCTGATGGACGTTCTGCGCATAGCCAACGTTCGGATCATCATCCTGTTCTCGTTTATCGCCTTCCTGGGCTTCGCGCTGCTGCAATCGAGCTTCCCGCTCTTCGCCCGGCGCAGCCTGTTTCCGGCTCTCCCACTTCTAACGGTGGAGCGCAACATCGGGTTCCTGCTGACCTGGGTGGGGGTGGTTAGTGTCACCACCCAGAGCTTCTTTGTCGGTCCGCTGGTCAACCGCTATGGAGAGCGGCGGCTGGTCTCGGTCTCCGCCTTCGCCCGGATTCTGGCTTTCTTGGGCACCGCGCTGGCCCGCAATTCGATCACGGCTGCGGTATCGTTCATCCCATTGGCCGCGGCCAACGCGGTCAACCAACCCTCCTTGACCTCGATCATCAGCCGCTTCTCTCCGCCGCACATGCGGGGTCGGGTGCTCGGGGCATTTCAGTCCTCCAACAGCCTGACCTTGGTGATCGGCCCGATTGTGGCCGGCCTGCTGCTCCAGATGCGTATCGACGGAGTGTCGCCGGAGACCGAGGCGGCTTTGCCGCTTTTCGTCGCGGCCGGGTTGATGGCCATCGCTTTCCTGCTCAGCTTCCGCATCTTGCGAATGGACCTGCCCAGCCAGGAGGCCGGGTCCGCCCGACCCACGGCCGCGCCGGCACCCTAGCCGCACAAGAAGACGGCCCCCCGAAAGCCGGCCCGGCCCGCGGGAAACCGCAGCGATCCTATGCCAACCAATCTGCCACCCCAATACTTCGAGGCCGAGAAGCGCTACAAAGAAGCCAAAGACCCGATCGAGAAGGTCGAGCGCCTCGAGGAACTGATCGGCACGATCCCCAAGCACAAGGGGACCGATCACTTGCGGGCTGATCTGCGCCGGAAGCTTTCCAAGCTCAAGACCGCCGCCCAACCACGCAAGAAGGGCGCCCGGCGAGACCCAGCCTGGAATATTCCTCGCGAAGGCGCCGGGCGGGTAGTCCTGATCGGCTGTTCAAACGCCGGCAAATCGGCGCTGCTGGCTGCCCTCACCAATGCGGAACCGGAGGTCTCGGAGGCACCCTTCACCAGCTGGACCCCGACCCCGGGCATGATGCTGGTGGAGAATGTACAGATCCAGCTCATCGACACTCCGTCGATCGACCGCGACTACCTTGAACCCATGCTGATGGATCTGGTCCGCTCGGCCGACCTGATCCTGGTGGTGGTGGACCTGGACGCCGATCCGGACCAGCAGCTCGAGCGCACGTTGAAGCTGCTAGCCGACCAGCGAGTGCATCCGCTGCGCTGGAAAGGGAGGTTTGACGACGGAGTGCGGCGGAGCTTCCTCCCGGTCCTGGTAGTGGCGAACAAGAGCGACGATGCCTCAGACGACGAGAACTTTCAGATCTTCCGCCGCTTGCTCGATGAAGACTGGCATTCCATCGCGGTGTCGGCCCGCTCGGGGCGCGGGCTGGATCGCCTGCGGTCGGCGGTCTTCGAAAGGTTGGAGATCATGCGCATCTATTCCCGGGCGCCGGGCAGGGAACCCGACCTCAATACTCCTTTCGTAATGCGCAAGGGAGGCACCCTTCAAGAGTTCGCCGCTCTGCTCCACCACGACTTCTACGACAAGCTCCGGTCGGCCAGGCTGTGGGGGAAGGGTGTGTACGACGGACAGCTGGTCGCCCGCGAGCACGTACTGCACGATGGCGACATCGTCGAACTGCGAATTTGACTCGGTGCCACTCGGCCGTCCACATCTTGACAGCGCCGACAGCCCCCAACTAGAATCCGGGCTTCTACTAGCCGATACCTTTCCTCCCAGTCCACCGACGCGAGAAGTTCTGAAAGTGGCCCGTCCGCCTGTTGCGCAAGATTCGGGGTGCATGCCGCGGTCCCGGCCCGCCTGGCGTGGCCGGCAGCCCTGGGTGCAGATCCGCTCGACTTCGACTGCGTCCCGCTCATGCGGGACGTTTGCTTTCGACCGCGTCTCGACTAATTGTGACGAATTTCACAATGAAAGGTAGGTGAGACCCCACCCCCCTCGAGATTCCAAGCTTAACCAAGCAACACAACCGACTTGCAAGATCCCAATCCCATAAGGAGGAGAACGTGAGGAAAGTTTCATACTTGTTTTGGTTGATGGCCGTGCTCGGGCTAGGCCTGGTGGCTTGTGCCCCGGCTGCGGCGCCGGAAGGCGGCCCGCTGCAAGAAATCGGCGAAGGCGAAGGAGCAGTTTCGATCATCGCCTGGGCGGGGTACATCGAGAACGGCGAGACCGATCCCAATTTCGACTGGGTAACCGATTTTGTGGCTGAAAGCGGATGTCAGGTTGAGGTCAAGACCGCCGCCACTTCGGACGAGATGGTGGCGTTGATGACCGAGGGCGGGTTCGATTTGGTAACCGCCTCTGGGGACGCCAGCAACCGGCTGATTTCTGCCGGGCTGGTGCAGGAGATCAACACCGATCTGGTCCCCAGCTTCAGCGAGGTCGATGAGCGCCTGCAGAACGCCCCCTGGAATACGGTGGACACCGACGGCGACGGCACAGCCGAGCACTATGGGATCTCGTACCAGTGGGGCTCCAACGTGCTGATGTACAACACCGAGGCCTTCAGTGAACCCCCCACCAGTTGGAGCGTGGTGTTCGAGGAGACGACGTTGGGCGATGGCCAGTCGAACGCCGGGAGGATCGAGGCCTACGACGGTGCGATCTACATCGCCGACGCGGCGCTCTATCTGATGTACCACAACCCCGAGCTCGGCATTCAGGACCCGTATGAGCTGACCCGCGATCAGTTCAATGCGGCCCTGGACGTGCTTCGGCAGCAGCGCGACCTGGTCAACCGCTACTGGCACGACGCCTTCATTCAAATGGACGACTTCACCAACGAGGGCGTAGTAGCGGCCAGCTCATGGCCATTCCAGGTCAACCTGCTGGTCTCCGCTGGAGAGCCGGTCGCAAGCGTGATCCCGGTCGAAGGGGCCACCGGCTGGTCGGACAGCACGATGATGCACGTCAACGCGCCGCATCCGAATTGCGCCTACAAGTGGCTGGAGCACTCGATCAATCCCAAACTGCAGGGCGATCTGGCCTCCTGGTTCGGATCCGTCCCGGCGGTGCTCTCGGCCTGCCAGGGCAATGCCCTGCTGACCGATGAGGGCTGCGACACCAACGGCCTGGGCAACTTTGAGCAGATTGCTTTCTGGAAGACCCCGGCCGCCGCGTGCGGATTCGATCCGGCGGGCGATGCGGGTCCAAACGACTGTGTACCGTATCACGAATGGGTCACCGCGATGATTGCGGTGATCGGAGGTCGCTGACCCAAGGCGACTGACTGGATGGCGGATTTCGCCACCAGCCTCTCCCCACTCTCGGGTGGGGAGGGAGTGAGGGCGAGGTCAGCGAAGCTGGAGGACGGCATGAACTACCAACTGTGGATCAACGGAAAGTGGCAACCAAGCAAGGGTGGGGGATCGATGGCGATCCTCAACCCCGCGACCGAAGAGGTCATCGCCCATGTGGTCGATAGCAGCCGGGAAGATGTAGATCAGGCGGTCCAGGCTGCGAAGACTGCCTTCTACGACGGCCGCTGGTCGAAGCGGACCCCCAGCGAACGGTCCAAGATCCTGTGGAAGTTAGCAGACCTGCTGGAAAGCCGGATGGCCGAGTTCGCCCGAGCCGAGTCGGAGAACACCGGGAAACCCTACAACATGGTCAGCCTGGGAGCCGACCTGCCTTTCACCGTCGACAACCTGCGCTTCTTCGCCTCGGCCACCCGGGATGTCCACGGCTCGCATGCCGGCGAATATCTCGCCGGCTACACGTCGATCTTCCGCCGCGAACCGGTCGGGGTGGTCGGGCAGATCACGCCCTGGAACTATCCGCTCATGATGGCGATCTGGAAAATCGGCCCGGCGCTGGCGGCGGGCTGTACCGCGGTGTTGAAACCGGCCCCAACGACGCCGCTCACCACCTTAATGCTCGCCGAGCTCTCCAAAGAGGCGGGCTTGCCGGATGGGGTCTTCAACATCGTCACGGGTGGCAACGAAAGCGGTCAGGCGCTTGTCGAGCATCCGGATGTGCGAATGGTGAGCCTCACCGGCTCGCCGCGGACCGGGATGCGAGTGATGGAGACGGCCTCCAAAACCCTGAAGCGGGTCCACCTCGAACTGGGGGGCAAGGCGCCGCTGCTGGTTTTCGACGACGCAGACGCCGACCTGGTGGTTTCCAAGGTGACCCTGGCGGCGACCTTCAACACCGGGCAAGACTGCACTGCGGCCACCCGGGTCTATGTGGACCAGGGTCGCTTCAAGCCGTTGCAGGAGGCCTTGGTCGAGAGCATGCGGGCCGTGAAGCTTGGCGAGCCGTTCGCCGATGGGGTCGCCATGGGCCCGCTGATCTCGGCGGTCCAGCGGGAACGGGTGCAGGGCTTTGTCGAGCGGGCAAAGGCCGGCGGTGCCCGGGTGCTAACCGGCGGGGGAATCCCCAAGGGGATTTCCAAGGGCTTCTATTTCGAGCCGACCGTCGTGGTCGATGCCGCGCAGCAGTCGGAGATCATCCAGAGCGAAGTCTTCGGTCCGGTGCTGACGATCAGTCCGTTCAAGGACGACGAAGAAGCGCTAACTCTGGCGAATGACGTGGCCTACGGGCTGGCGGCCTCGATTTTCACCAAGGACGTCGGCCGGGCAATGAAGCTCTCGGCCAACATCGAGGCGGGCACGGTCTGGGTCAACGATCACATTCCAATCACCTCTGAGACGCCGCACGGCGGGTTCAAACATTCCGGCTTTGGCAAGGATCTGTCGGCCGAGGCGATGGGGGACTATCAGATCACCAAACACGTGATGGTCAGCCACACCGGATGAGCTCCGCCTCCCCGCCGGCGATCCGGCTGGACCGGGTCAGCCGACATTTCGGAGAGGTCAAAGCCGTCGATGATGTCAGCCTCGACATCCTGGACGGCGAGTTCTTCACGTTGTTGGGCCCTTCTGGCTCGGGAAAAACCACTTCCCTGCGGCTGATTGCCGGGTTCGACCACCCGACCGCCGGCAGGGTATTGCTGCACGGCGAGGACGTGACTCACCTGCCGCCCTACGAGCGGGAGGTGAACACGGTCTTTCAGGATTACGCCCTCTTCCCCCACATGTCAGTGGGGGAGAACATTGGCTACGGCCTGATGATCCGGAATGTCCCCAAGCCGGAGCGGGGCAAGCGGGTTGCCGACATGTTGGAGCTGGTACGGATGCCAGGCCTGGAGGACCGCCGCCCGTCCCAACTCTCGGGCGGCCAACGCCAGCGGGTGGCCCTGGCCCGGGCCCTCATCTTGCGGCCGCGGGTACTGCTGCTAGACGAGCCCCTGGGGGCGCTGGACCTCAAGCTGCGCCAGCAGATGCAGGTCGAGCTGAAATCGATCCAGGAACAGGTGGAGATCACATTTATCTACGTCACCCACGACCAGGAAGAGGCGCTGGCGATGAGCGATCGGGTCGCAGTCTTCAACCTCGGCCGGGTCGTGCAGATCGGATCCCCGGCCGAGCTCTACGAGCATCCCGCCACTCCATTCGTGGCGGGCTTCGTGGGAGTGTCCAACTTGATCAGCGGCGAGCTGGCAAAGAAGATCACCGCCTCACCCAAAACCTTCTCCGTTCGGCCCGAAAAAATCAGCATCCAATCTCCCGAGCAGCTCGCCCCGGATGGATACAGCTCGATTGAGGGTCGGGTGCGGGACGTGATCTATCTGGGGATCCACACCCGGTACCTGATCGAGCTGGACAGCGGGGAGGATCTGACGGTCGTTGAGCAGAACCGCGACACCACCTCGATGGAGGTCCTGAGCGCACGGGGTCGCCGAGTCCGCCTGGTCTGGGATCCCGCCCACAATCAGCGGGTTGATGAGAACGCCTGAACTGGACGTGCCGGGCCAAGTCCCGGAGCGGCTCGCGAGGAGCGCCGAGTGACCGCAACCGCCCTCCGGAGGGAGACACCGCGGCCGCTGCTGCACCGGTTGGGGACCTTCATTTATCTCCGGCCCTGGCTGGTATTGGCGCTCCTTCTGGGACCGCCGCTGCTCTGGATGGTGCTGATTTATCTGGGATCGATCGCTTCGCTCCTCGTCCAAAGCTTCTTTTATCTCGATCCTTTCACCGGCCAGGTGATCCGGGAGTTCACCCTGGCGACCTACCGCGAGCTGTTCGTCCCAGCCCACCTCGAAATATTCTTGCGGACCGCGCTCATGGCGGCCGCAGTGACCCTCGCAACTGCGGTCCTGGCATTTCCCTTTGCGTACTTCATGGCCCGATTCGCTTCGAGCCGGGCAAAGGCCGTGCTCTACCTGGCCGTGCTTTTGCCGCTGTGGTCTTCCTACCTGGTGAGGGTATACGCCTGGCGGTTGATCCTGGCCAAAGAAGGGATCCTGAATTGGTTCTTGGAGAGGCTCAATCTCCTGGGTGTCTTGGAGGCGGCGCTGCGGATTCCGGTGATCGGCGGTCCGTCGCTCTCGGTTTCCTTCCTGGGGATGTTCATTGTGTTCGTGTATGTGTGGTTGCCCTACATGATCTTGCCAATTCAGGCTGCCCTCGAACGGGTTCCCCAATCGCTCCTGGAGGCCTCCGGCGATCTGGGAGCCCGGCCGCGCCGCACCCTGCGCCACGTCACGTTGCCGCTCGCGTTCCCCGGGGTGCTGGCCGGCTCGATTTTTACCTTCTCGCTGACACTAGGCGATTTCGTTGTGCCCTATTCACTCGGCAACTCCAGTTACTTCATCGGCCAGGCGGTGCTTGCGTTCACCGGAACGGCTTTCAACATTCCTCTAGCGGCAGCCTTCACTGTCGTGCCGATGGTGATCATGGGCTTCTATTTGGTCGGAGCCCGGGAGCTCGGTGCCTTTGAAGCGCTCTGAGCCGGCGGCTCGTTCCCCACTGGGGCTCCGGATCATGACTTTGGGCGTGCTGCTGTTCATGCACTTGCCGATGGGGATTATCCTGCTCTACGCCTTCACGACCGACGAGTCGACGTTCGTCTTTCCTCCGCCGGGCCTCACGACCGATTGGTTCCGGGTGGCAGTGGGGCGAGCGGATGTCTGGCGTGCCCTCGGGTTGTCCATGCGGGTGGCGGGGGTCTCGACCCTGGTCGCCATCCTGCTGGGAACGCTGGCGGCGGCCGCAGTGTACCGGAGCAAGTTCTTTGGTCGGGAGGCGATCTCGTTTGGACTCTTGCTGCCAATTGCCTTGCCGGGCATCGTGAGCGGGATCGCGCTTCGCTCCGCGATTGGGATCCTGAACGTGCCGTTCGGTTTCTGGACCATCGTCATCGGTCATGCCACCTTCTGCATGGTCGTTGTCTACAACAACGTGCTGGCCCGGTTCAGGCGGACTGGCAGCTCGCAAATCGAGGCCTCGATGGACCTGGGAGCCAATCCGTTTCAGACCTTTCGCCATATCGTGCTGCCGGCGATCGCCACCGCGCTACTGGCGGGAGGCATCTTGGCCTTTGCGCTGTCTTTCGACGAGATCATCGTCACGACCTTCACCGCCGGCCAGGAGCAGACCCTTCCGATCTGGATGTTCAGCCAGCTGACCAAGCCACGGGCGCGGCCGGTCACGAACGTCGTGGCGGTCTTTGTGGTGGCCCTCACCACCATCCCCATTCTGCTTGCCAATCGGCTGACCGAACGGACCATCGAGTAGCGCTGGCGGCCTCGGAAGCTCGCCCCCTTCGCGGCCCGGGCATTTCTGGCCGCTCTCGGCTCCGGCCACCTGCGCATGCTCCCCCGTTAGTAACTGGGTCTTGACAAGGCCAATTCCTCTGCTATAAATATAACCAAATGGTTATATATGATGCGCCGAAGCTAGACTTGCTTTTTGGGGCGTTGGCCAACGCGACCCGCCGGGCAATCCTGGACCGGCTCACGAGCTCGGATCAATCCGTCCTTGGATTGGCCGGTCTCTTCGACATCTCTCAGCCGGCGGTCACCAAACACCTGAATGTATTACAGCATGCCGGCTTGATCCGGCGCCGGAAGCAAGGGCGTTACCGCTACTGTTCGCTTCAGGGAGAAGCGTTGGAGACCGCCGAGGAATGGATCGAGCGGACCCGAGAATACTGGGAGAAGAGTTTCGCCGCCCTGGATGAATACCTGGAAGAAACCCAAAACAAGGAGGATCAGGCATGAGCGCCACAACCCAAGCCCCGATCGCCGTTCTCGAAATGACCCGCAGTTTCAGCGCGCCGGTCGAAAAGGTGTATCGGGCCTTCACCGAGGGCCCAGCGGTCGCCCGCTGGGGCTGCGGCCGGAGTTACGAAAACCTGGCGATCGACCTGGATCTCCGACCTGGCGGAGTGCTCCACCACCGCGCCCGGCACATTGCGACCGGTGTGGAATGGACCTTCTTCGGGGTGTATGAGCAGGTCATTCCGAACGAGAGGCTGCTATACAGCTTCGATTGGAAGACGGATTGGCGTCAGGCGGCAAAACCCAGCCTGGTTGAGCTCAGGTTTCATAGCATGGGGAAGAGAACCGAAGTCGAATTGGTCCACTCGCGGCTGCCGGACCCGGCGATCGCTACGTCCGAGCAGCACTGGAACGAGTTCTTGCAGGTCTTGGAAGAGCTCTTGGTCCGCCAAGAGCTCTTCTAGGGACAAGCCCAAAGGGTTCATTGCGACCCGACCGGGGCTGGCCTAGACTACGGGGAGGCCAGCCCCGGTGAAACTCATTCATTCAAGATTCATCGCAACCCAATTCTCGCCCGCTCGGGGCCTTTGCCTGCTATCGCTGGGCTGGGTGGCACTGGTCAGTTGCAATGCCCCGCTCGCCGCGATTCCCATCCTCGGCCGGACGGCGACCTCCACCCACACTCCGACGCCTGCGGCTACATCAACGCCGACGCCGATCGCGACTCCAACCGCGACTTTTACACCGACCACAACCTATACCCCCACCATCACATTGACGCCCTCTATCACCCCGACGCCGACGGTGACGCCCACCGCCACCTTCGACTTCCCCGATGCGGAGGTCAATGTCCCGGCGGCCCACTGCCGCTATGGGCCGGACACCGCCTATTTGCACGCCGGTGACCTGTACGTCGGGGACCATGGGTTGGTGTGGAATCGCAATTACAACGCGAACTGGCTGTGGGTCCGCTTCGATAAGCTGACCTACGCCTGCTGGGTCTCGGCGACCGTCGTGGACGTGGCGGGCGATCCCTTCAGCGTCGTCACCTATTTTGCCCCGCTGCCGAAGTCGACCCTGTACGGTTCGGTGCGGAACGTGAGCGCCGATCGGCAAGGGGATCAGGTGACCGTGACCTGGGACGAGCTCTGGATGACCGTGGACGATGATCGAGGCTACTTCCTGGAAGTTCGCCTCTGTACCCCCGCAGGGTTGATCGATGCCTACGCAGACACCGACGGCACTTCGTACACGTTCACGGATCTAACCACCTGTGGCAGCCAGTCCGGGGGGAAGGTCTACGCGGTCGAGAAGCACGGATACACCGACCCGGTGTCGATCCCCTGGCCGTGAAACTGCCCCGCAGCGGAAACCGCGCACTGATTCGAGGAGGCACCCCATGACCCAGTCCCCGCTCATGTCGAAGCGACCTCTGCTCATTGTGGCCTGCCTCGTGCTCGCCACCCTGGCCTGTATCAGCACCGAAATGAGCGTAGTGTTTGACGACGACGGGAGCGGTTCGGGGGTGGTGCATCTATTGCTGGAGTTCCCGAAAGATCTCTCGGACAACTCCAGCGCCGACATGACCGAGATGATCGACGACCTGACCTCCCAGGGTTGGGAGGAGGTCAGCGTCGAATCGGCCAGCTCGACCCACTACCGAATCACTGGGAGCTATCGTTTCGGAGACAAAGAAGGCGAGCAGCCACTCAGCGGCATCATGCCCGAATTCAGCTACACGATCGAGGAGGCGGAGAACCAGTACAAATACTTCACGCTTACAGGCAAGGCCGATTTCTCCGAGCTGGACGCCTTTTGGACCGAGGCCAAGAATGATTGGGCGGTGAACGGGATTAAGGCTGAGGAGATGGAATTCCTTTTTGACACAGGCGAAGTCGAGATACTCTCGGCGGCGGAGGTCAGGCAAATGATGCAGACCTACGGCGCGCCCAAGGGAGTCATCAAGGTGACCCTGCCCGGCCAGACCCCGGTGGACGCCAACGTCTTCTGGGACAACGAACAAGAATACATGGACGGCAAAACCAATACGGTGGCCTTCACCTGGGTGCCCGGCCAACGGGCGATTGCCGAGCTCAAGGTCGTGCGTCGGCTCGAGCCGGTTGCCCCGGTGAGCCCGGAGCAGGCCCAGGCCAATCTGCAGAGTCTGCTGGGCAGCTTCACGGGCGCGATCCCGACTGGGTCGATCAATTGGACCGGACGGCTTTCGGGCCACATCAACAATAACCTAGTCGCCTTCTTCAACGGGGACGCCTATATCTGCTCCGATTACCAGGCGCGCGTTCTCCGTTGGCTGGACGAGATCCGCACCAGCGCCGATCCAAATGTGAGAGGCGTGCTGGGCGGCCTGGACTATGGCCCGATTCAGACCAATGGGGGAGGGCATCGGGCGGTGGTGGTGTTCCCGCGGGGAACCGACTGGCGCTCGACCGGTACAGTGCTCGATCCGTGGCCGCAGCAGAAGCCGCTGTCCTGGCCGATCGCCAACTGGGGAGCGGGGCTGTGGTTTGTCTCCGGAGCCAATCAGCCGGCCCCTGATGGGGATGCCGGCTCGCTCTACCCGCACCTGACCCAGGGAACCTCGTCCTACCCGGCCGCCGCGGTGCTGCAAGGCGATCTTGCCCGCGGTCTCGCCAAACCGACCCGGGTGCTCATGGTCCGCTCGCCGGTCACGGTGATGCTGACCCTGCCCGACGGTCGGCGGCTGGGGGCGCTGGCCGATGGGACGATCGTCAACGATCTACCGGGGGAAGCTGACATGTACGCTTTCGCAGTTCCCGATCGGCCGGGGGAGGTCGAGTGGCTGTTCTTTCTACCCGAGCTTGATATCGAGGTCGAACTCACCGGCTCCGGGTCCGGGGAATTCCACGTCCTCATGGCCAGCGCGGACGGTGCGTATGGCTACGGCGGCCAACCGATCGGATCAGGCGAGCTCGCTACCTTCAATGTCACGGCCAGTGGGATGCCATCCGATCTGGCGCTGCCGGGCGGCGAGATCGCCCCAGCTCGGCTGATAGCTCCAGAAGAAATGGACGCGGCCATGGGCATCACGGCCGAAGACCTGGCAGCCGCCGAGCAAGCCAGCGGAGCAGAAGGCGCCGGCCTGGAGGACTTGCTGCCCGACGGTTCGGCCAGCCTGCCTGCGCTGCTCGGGATTCTGTGCCTGTGTCTCGGGGGTGGGGCGCTTGGAGCCGGGTTGATTTTCTTAGGGCTGCGAGGGGGAAGGCTCCGCCGCTCGGGATAGTTCTCAGTTGGGCTGATTCACATAGACTCACGTCAACAAGCCGCTGTGCACTATAATCCTCTGCGCGCGGATGTCGCGCTGGAGGAGAGCCATGCAAACCCGACTCATTCGGACCGTACCCGCTGCGCTCGTCTTGGCAGCTTTCACGCTCGGGGCCTGCCAGCCTGCTCCCGAGGAGCCGAAGGTTGCGACCTTCATCTTCACCCAGGAGTTTGACACCCTCAATCCGTATTACAGCAGCATGTTCTTCTCAATCACCACTCACCAGCTTTGGAATGTCTGGGCCTGGCAGTTCGACGACGGCAACTCGCCGTACCCCGTGATGCTGGTCGAGATGCCGACGGTCGAGAATGGCGGTGTCTCCGCGGACGGCACCGTCCTCACTATGAAGCTACGGGACGACCTCACCTGGTCAGACGGCGAGCCGCTAACCGCGGCTGACTTCGTATTTACCTACCAGATGAACGTGGATCCCAACAACGCGGTGTCCAGCGCCTATCCGTACGACACTGAAGTCGCCAGCGTCGAAGCCCCGGACGACCGAACCGTCGTGGTGACCTTCAACCAGGCATTCATCCCCTGGGCGGCCAATCTCTGGAAAGGTGTGCTGCCCGAGCACATCTTGGGCCCGGTATTCGAAGCCGAGGGGACAATTGACAATGCCGAATGGAATACTGCGCCCACTGTGAGCGCGGGTCCATTCGTTTTTGCGGAGTGGGAGTCGGGGAGTTTCGCCCGCTTTGTGGCCAATGACAACTATTGGCTGGGTAGGCCGCTGTTGGACGAAATCTTCATCCGCTTCGTGCCGGACGATGCCTCTCAGATCAATGCGCTCGTGGCGGGCGATGGGGACCTAGGAACGTTCTTTGCTTATCCCGATGTACCCACCCTGGAAGAAGCCGGGATCGAAGTGATCACTGTTCAGTCGGGCTACAACGAAGGCTGGTTCCTCTACCTCGGTGAGAATGCTCACCCAGGAATGCAAGATTTGCGGGTCCGTCAGGCGCTCGCCCTGGGGTTCGATCGGGCCGCCATCAACTCCGACCTGCTGCTTGGGCTGACGCAACCGCCTGCGTCCTACTGGGAGAATACGCCGTTCGCGGACCCGTCGGTCGAGCCGTGGCCTTACGATCCCGATCGGGCCGCGGCGCTGCTGGACGAGGCGGGCTGGGTGGATAGCAACGGCGACGGGACGCGCGACAAGGACGGGGTCGAGCTGGTCTTGACCTACGGAACGACGACCCGTGAGATTCGGCAAGATACCCAGGCGGTCGCTCAGCAGCAGCTGGCCGAGATTGGAATTGGCTTGGAGTTGAGTAATGCCGACGCCGACACGTTCTTCGCCAGCTATGGAGACGGAGGTCTTGCCGCGACCGGTCAATTCGATATCATGGAGTGGTCCGACTCGACCAATTTCCCGGACCCGGATTGGTACTACTGGCTGTGCAGCGAAATCCCGTCCGACGACTATCCGGACGGCCAAAACTGGCAGGCGATCTGCGATGAACAGTTGGACGCCTGGTTCCAGCAGCAGCTCGCCGAGGCCGATCCTGAGAAACGCATGCAGATCTTCTACCAGATCAGCCGCTACATCTTCGAGCAGGTCTACTGGCTGGGACTTTGGCAGGATCCAGATCTGTGGGGCATCAGCGGCCGCCTCACCAACGTCCGCCTGAGCGGAGTTACTCCCTTCTTCAGCATCGCGGAGTGGGACCTCACGCCGTAGCCGACGGGCCGGACTCGCTTAATTTCGAACGGGGCAGGCCCGATCGGGCCTGCCCCGCCCTCATCCAACGAACCCGCGAGTGATCCCTAGCTAGCCAGCGTGGGCCAATACATCGCTCGCCGCCTCCTTCAGGCAATTCCTCTGCTCTTTGGGATCAGCATTGTGATCTTTGCGCTCATGATGAGCGTGGGCGATCCGCTGGCGACGATGGGCGGCCGGCGGGCCACCCGTCCGTCAGACCGGGCACGATTGACGCGTCAGCTTGGGCTGGACAAGCCGCTCCACCGCCAATACCTGTACTGGCTGATCGGCGACGACTGGGATTCGTTTGACCTGGACGGCGATGGGGTCGAGGAATCTCCCGGCCGGCGCCATGGAGTGCTGCGAGGAGACTTTGGATTCTCATTGGTCAATCGCGGCGTCCCGGCGCTGGAGGTGATCTGGCAGCGGATTCCAAACACCCTGCTGCTGATGATTCCGGCCGAAATCATCATCGTGCTCGGGGCGCTGCTGGTCGGCATCTACTCCGCCCTGCGGCAGTATTCCTGGCAGGACCACCTCATGACTGCGGCCTCTTTCGTCGGCTATTCGATGCCGATCTTCTTTGTGGCCTTGTTGACGATGTACGTCTTTGGAGTGCTCTTCAAACGCTGGGGGCTACCTTATTTCCCGACCGTCGGGATGTTCGATCCTACTGTGGGCAAGACCATTCCCCAGATCGCCTGGCACATGGCGCTCCCGGTCTTCAGCCTGGCGGCGATCAGCCTTGCCGGCTACAGCCGCTACATTCGCGGCACGATGTTGGAGGTGCTCTCGCAGGATTACATACGGACCGCCCGATCGAAGGGATTGCCCCGGCGCGAGGTCGTGCTGGTCCACGCCTTGAAGAATGCCTCGCTCCCGATCGTAACCGTCGTGGGGCTGGATCTGCCCTTCTTGCTGGCGGGGGCGCTGGTCACCGAGAGCATTTTCGCCTGGCCCGGGATGGGCCGGCTGTTCATCGACCACTTGGAACGCACGGACACCCCGGTGGTCATGGGGATCCTGCTGCTGATCTCGGTTGCGGTCGTGGCCTTCCAGCTGTTCACCGACATTGTGTACGCCTGGCTCGACCCGCGGATCCGGTTCGACTAGATGGAAACTGCACTGCCGGCCTCCCCCGGGCTGTTGGAGCAGCTCGAAGCCGCGCCGCTCTCGCTGGGCCAACTATTCTGGCGCCGATTTCGCAGGCATCGGCTGGCAGTGGCCGGGCTGATCGTGGTCCTGGGGCTGGTAGGTTATGCGTTCGGGGGTGGGGCGTTCTTCAGCGAGAGCTACGCCAATCGTACTGAGACCGCCCTGCGACTCCAAGCTCCGACGAGCGAGCATTCCTTTGGGACCGACACGGTCGGTCGCGACATCCTGGCGCGTACCGTCTACGGCGGGCAAATCTCCTTGATCATCGGGCTGCTGGCAGTTGCCGTCGAGTTGGGGATTGGAGTGACGGTCGGCGCGCTGGCCGGCTACTATGGGAAATTCCTCGACAGCCTGCTCATGCGCATCACCGAGGCCTGGCTCAACATCCCCGCCCTGTTCCTGCTGCTCATCATGGCCAAGAGCTTTGGGGGTCGGATCCCGGAGGTCCAGCTGCTCGGTCGTACTTTCAGCGGAAGCGTGATCGTCATTATCCTGATCATCGGCCTGACCAGCTGGATGTACACCGCCCGCATCGTGCGGGCCGAGTTTCTCTCGCTCAAGGAGCGGGATTTCGTGCTGGCCGCCCGCGCAACCGGCACCCGCAACCGTTCGATCATCTTTCAACACATTCTGCCCAACAGCGTGGCCCCGATCGTCGTGTCGGCGACCCTGGGTGTCGGCAACGCGATTCTGACCGAGTCCTACATCAGCTTCCTCGGGCTCGGTGTTCAGCCTCCGACAGCCACCTGGGGGAACATGTTGGAAGGGGCCCACGGATACATCGCGCAAGCTCCCTGGTTGTGGATCTTCCCCGGCGGGCTCATCCTGCTTACGGTGCTGAGCATCAATTTCATCGGGGATGGACTGCGGGATGCGCTGGATCCCCGCAGCCGGACGAGCTAAACCGCCGTGGCCGCCTTGCTCGAAGTTCAAGACCTACGGGTGCGGTTCCACACTCCGGAGGGTACGGTCCGGGCGGTGAACGGAGTGTCCTACACGCTTTCCGAGGGAGAGACCCTGGCGGTCGTCGGAGAGAGCGGCAGCGGTAAGTCGGTCAGCATGCTCTCGATCCTCGGCTTGATCCCGATCCCCCCCGGCGAGGTAGTCAGCGGCCGGGCGATCTTCCAAGGCCAGGATTTGTTGAGCGCGGCCGAGCCGGAGCTGGAACGGATCCGCGGAGCCGGCATCGGGATGGTCTTCCAAGATCCGATGACCTCACTCAACCCGGTGCTTTCCATCGGGCGGCAGGTCAGCGAGACGCTGCGAGCCCACATCGCACTGGAGCCGGACGCGGCGAGAGCTCGGTCGGTCGAGTTGCTCGAGATGGTGGGGCTGCCGGAGCCATCGGAGCGGATGAGGGATTATCCCCATCAGTTCTCGGGCGGGATGCGGCAGCGGGCGATGATCGCAATGGCTCTGGCCTGCACTCCGCGGCTGCTGATCGCGGACGAGCCGACGACCGCTCTGGACGTTACCATTCAGGCCCAGATCATCGAGCTGGCCTTGGAGCTGAGACAGCGGCTCGGGATGGCCATCATCTGGATCACTCACGACCTGGGAGTCGTGGCAGGGTTGGCCGACCGGGTCCTCGTCATGTATGCCGGATACATCGTCGAGGAGGCTTCAGTCGGTGAGCTCTTCGCCAATCCGAGCCACCCCTACACCCTGGCGCTGCTGGCGGCACTGCCGCGGGCCGACCTCCCCCGTCAAGAGCGTCTCAAGTCGATTCCGGGGTCACCGCCGAGCATGCTGGTCGAGCCACCCGGCTGCCCATTCGCGAGCCGATGCGGATTCGTTGTGGAGCGCTGCTGGGGAGAGAATCCGGCGTTGGAGCCGGTGGCCGCCGGCCATCGAATCGCCTGTTGGGTGGATGTGAAGACCGGCGAGCTGCGATGAGTGCAAACCACTTCCTGGTCCGAGTCGAGGATCTGAAGAAATACTTCCCGGTCACCCGGGGAATCGTGCTGCAGCGGACCGTCGGGCAGGTGCGGGCGGTCGACGGGATCTCCTTCTTGATCGCAGCCGGCGAGACGCTGGGTCTGGTCGGCGAAAGCGGTTGCGGCAAGACCACCGCCGGCCGCACTGTGTTGGGGTTGTACCCGGCCACGGCTGGCCAGGTGTGGATCGACGGGATCGAAGTTGGGCGGGCCGAGGGGGACTCGCTGCGCAAACTGCGCCAGCGCACTCAGATGATCTTCCAGGATCCATTCGCCTCGCTCAATCCGCGCTGGACGGTGGGCTCGATCGTCGCTGAACCGCTGCGGGTGCACGGTTTGGTCGCCAGCAAGCAACAGCGGCTCGAGCGGGTGCGGGAGCTGCTCGAGCTGGTTGGACTGAGCCCACGCTACGTCAACCGCTTTCCGCACGAGTTTTCCGGTGGTCAGTGTCAGCGGATCGGGATCGCCCGGGCGCTGGCCTCGGAACCGGTGTTCATCGTGTGCGACGAACCGATCTCGGCGCTGGACGTTTCGATCCAGGCCCAGATCGTCAACCTGCTCGAGGACCTGCAGGATCGGCTGGGGCTGACCTATCTTTTCATCGCCCACGACCTGGCGATGGTGCGTCACCTGTGCGATCGGGTGGCCGTCATGTACCTGGGGGTGATGGTCGAACTCGCTGAGCGGGACGAACTGTATGGCAATCCGCTGCATCCGTACACCCAGGCGCTGCTCTCGGCGGTGCCGATCCCGGATCCGGAGCTGGACCGACGGCGGAAGCGGACGGTGCTGGCTGGCGACGTCCCCAGCCCGAAAGACCCGCCCAGCGGTTGCCGCTTCCATCCCCGCTGCCCAATCGCCCAGGCCCACTGCTCGCAGATAGTTCCCGAGTGGCGCGAGATCCGACCTGGACACTGGGTGGCCTGCCACGAAGTTTAGTCTGCCTCGATCTCGAGTACAGTATTCCGCTATGAATCGTCAATTGGCCGTCCTCCCCGTCCTACTAGCCGTGCTCGCCTGTTCGCTCGGGCGAGCGGCCGTTCCTAGCCCGGAGCCCGCCACGACCCAGGCGGTCCCAACCTCGACCGAATCGGAAGCCGCGCTGGGGCCGCCGACCCCGGCCTACATCCCACCGGCTTGCGAGGGCGTGGCGCTGGCGACGGTCGAACCGGAGCTGCTTCTCCATCCGACGGTGGCGCCGGCGCCCAATGCCGCCCTCACAGCCGAGGCGCAGTCGGAAGTTCTCAGCGGGCTAGCGAATGCAGTCCTCGACCAATACCTGTACCGCGACTTTGGCGGGATCGATTGGTCAGGCCAGGTCGGCGAGGTTCGTTCCCGGGCGGAAGCCGGCATGGAGACGGAAACCTTCTACCAGGAGCTGCGAGACCTGATCAAGAAGCTAGGGGACGAACACTCGTTCTTCCAAACGCCGGCCGAAATCGCCGCGGAGCAGGCGACTCTGCAGGGCCAATTGAACTTCGTTGGAATCGGCATGCTGGTTCTCCCCCGGCTGGAGCGGGGGCTGGGGACCATCTTAGCGGTCTTCCCAGATTCGCCCGCGGACCACGGCGGCCTTCGGGCCCATGACAATCTTCTGAGGGTCGACGGAATTGCGATTGTCGAAGGCGGGACGCCGCAGCAGCAGTTGCTGCGAGGCCCTGCCTGCAGCCAGGTCGTGCTTACTGTGCAGACGCCAGGCGAGCCAACTCGGGTTGTAAGTTTCGTGCGGGCGGCGCTGACCGGTGCATTGCCAATCGACGCTCGGCTCCTCCCAACCGCGGACGGATCCCGGGTGGGTTACATCTTTCTACCCACCTTCCTCGACGAGTCACTCCCTGGCCGGGTGCAGCAGGCTCTCCAGGAATTCGGGCCCCTCGACGGGCTGGTCATCGATGACCGGATGAATGGGGGAGGGTTGGGTTCGGTCGCCGAGGCGATGCTGGCCTTTTTCGCTTCGGGCCCGATGGGGTACTTCGTCAACAGCCAGGGTGAAAGCCTGCTCGATATCGATCCGAATCCAATTCACAACTCGCAGACTGTGCCGCTGGTGGTCTTGATCGGAGAAGACACGGTTAGCTACGGGGAGGTCTTTGCCGGGGTGCTGCAGGACATCGAAAGGGCTGCGCTGGTTGGGGTGACGACGCTAGGCAATGTTGAACGGCTGCACCGGTTCGATTTCGCCGACGGCTCGCGCGCCTGGCTGGCGACCGAGCGTTTCGACCCGCTCAACTCGGCGCCCAGCTGGGAGGATAACGGAGTCGTGCCAGAGGTTGTGGTGGACGGCGCCTGGGAAGACTTCACGGCCGAAGACGACCCGGCCGTAGCCGCAGCGCTAGAGGTGCTGGCCGAACCCTAGTCCGCCCGCGATCGCCGGGGCCGTCTGGGAGGGCGAGCGATACGGCCGTCACCTTGAACT
>CAYHSI010000004.1:0-28922 GCA_964359225.1 uncultured Anaerolineaceae bacterium | reverse complement strand
TTTGATATTCCGATCGGGCTGGTGCTCTTGACCGGATTCGCCTACTACGTCTTTCACCATATCCGGCGGGGTAGAACTCCACCGGCAGGTTGAGCTCAACGCCTGGCCAGCCAGCGCGGCAGTGCGACGATCCCGACCAGCGCAACCGCCGACAGACTCAGCAGAACCAGCAGTCCCGATAACGCCACCAGTCCGGCTCCCGCCGGACTGATCACCCCCGCACCAACTTCCAATGAGAACCCGCTCAGGGCGACCGCCAGCGCAGTGAAGTTCCATATGCCATGGAAACCAACCGCGGTCAGGTAGAGGGCGAGCAGCCGGAGCGGCCTCCGGTTGACAATCGCCTCGATGAGTCCCCAGCTAACAAGCCCGGTGCCGAAGGCATGGATCAGCGGCGTCCCAGCCCGGGCCACCATGGAGGAAACCCAGTCTGCACCCGGCTGTGCAAGCAGCAAAGATTCAAACAGCGCGTAACCGGATCCGGCGAGCACTCCTCCTAGAAAGGCCTGGCTGACCGATGGCCGCCTCTGGATAACCGGCCAAATCGACACGGACTTGACCGACTCTTCGATGAGCGGGACGACCGCGGCCAGGAAGGCGATGGCCACGCCCACCACAACCGGCTCACTGATTAAGCCGCCCAGCAGCTGGTTGAAATCTGCGTCGCTTGTCAGATCGGCCGCGGCCATCGCCTGCAGTACCGACAGGCCGCGCTCGCTCACGGCAAGCCCCAAGAAGACCAGAACCGCCGCCGGGATCAAGGCCAACAGCTCCAAGATGAGGGCGATCGGCGGTGCGGCCCACAGTCCGCCCAGGAAGTGACCCCAGCCCCGCCGATTGGACAGGATCGGACCCTGTCGCAGGGCGAGAAACGCGGTGAACACGACCGGTCCGCCGGCCGCCATCAGATGGGCAACCGGTCCCAACACCCATTGGGCCGTCCCACTCGAGAACGCAAAGCTTCCGAGGGCGAGACCGCCAAAGAACATCATCCCGGCGAGCAGGCCCACCGCCCAGTGAATGCGCCGGGCCGGCCGGTTTGACCCACGGGCTGCCCAATAGAGCAGCGGAAGACCCAGTACCCCGGCCGCCACCAAGGAGATCGCCTGGATCCCCGGCCCGAGCGCGGCGGCCGTTCCTCCTTGTAGGTAGGCCAAGACCGCAAGACCGGCGACCACTGCCGCTGCGATCAGGCTGCCGCCAATCCCAGCGGCGCCGCCCAGGATCAGCCAGATCGACCTCCGGCGGCTTTCCGAATCATGCGCAGAGCTGGGCACCGCAGGATTGTAGCAAGTATTCGGCTTGTATCCCCTCGCCCCGCTAAGGTATGCTAGGCTTACCTGGGGGTGGTTGGGCCCCGGTGGGCTCCTCGGTCTTCAAAACCGGTGGCGGGTCGTTGAACGGGCCGCGGTGGGTTCGACTCCCATCCACTCCCGAGTGGGTT
The DNA here is from genome assembly GCA_964359225.1 of uncultured Anaerolineaceae bacterium. Classification (GTDB taxonomy): domain Bacteria; phylum Chloroflexota; class Anaerolineae; order Anaerolineales; family E44-bin32; genus JADFRG01. The sequence goes on along the minus strand of CAYHSI010000004.1, from coordinate 27,478 downwards.
CCCTACTGATCCTATGAGCGCGAACATTCCTCCCTCGCAAGGTTTCGCCGAGCGATTGCTGCCGGAAGTTCGAGTTGTGATGGATGTCCAGGAGTACGAGAGCGGCGCAACCGGGAGTCACTTCCTGGCGACCTACCGCGGCCGGTTGCGGACCGAATCGGACCAGGCCTACGAACGATTGGAGCCGGTGTTCGCCAGGGCGGGGGCCACGATCCTGCTGCGGCAGGAGCGGGAGACCCAGATCCTGCTCGCAGTGGAGGAATTGAAGGCACGGAAGGCGGGGAATCCGCTCCTGAACGTGGTGCTGTTCCTGGCCACCTTCGCCACCGTGATCTTCGTTGGGCTAAACTTTGCCCAGGGCTATCTGCAGCAAACGCCTTCGGCCCGGGAAGTGCCAATCATCGGACAACCGCTCCCGTTAGCACTGCTCTACGCAGGAAGCCTGCTCGGTATCCTGGTGGCTCATGAGTTCGGACACTACCTCATGGGTCGCTACCACAAGACCGCCGTCTCTCTTCCGTATTTCATCCCGTTCCCCGGGGGGCTCTTCGGCACCTTTGGCGCGTTCATCCAGCTGAGGTCCCCACCGAAGAATCGGCGGGTGTTGATGGACATCGGCCTTGCTGGACCGCTGGCGGGGCTGGTCATCGCGGTGCCGGTGCTGCTGATTGGCCTGGCACTCTCCCAGGTCAGCCCACTTCCGAGTCGATCCAGCGAGTTGGGGGGGACGTTCCTGGAGGGGAACTCGCTGCTCTATTTAGGCGCGAAATTCCTTGTCAAGGGAGAACTGCTCCCGGAACCGGTCGACTACCAGGGAGTGCCGCCGCTGACCTACTGGCTGCGCAATCTCGTTTTCGGAGTCGGCGGCCCGGTCGGCGTTCCCATTCCGCTTGGGGGCTTGGATGTGCAGCTCCACCCCATGGCCTGGGCAGGGTGGGCAGGCTTCCTGGTCACCGGGCTAAACTTGATCCCGACCGGTCAACTTGACGGTGGACACGTGCTGTATTCGCTCTTGGGCAGGCGGGCGGCGATCCTGTGGCCGGTCATCATCGCCGGCTTGCTCGGACTGACGTTGGTGTGGAACGGGTGGCTGCTGTTCGCGGGCCTGACATTCCTCATGGGGCGAACGTACGCCCAACCGCTGGATGACGTCACCCCGCTCGACGCGCGCCGAAAGGGATTGGCGATCTTGGGCCTGGTGCTCTTCGTTTTGATTTTCACCCCGGTCCCAATCGTTCCACTTCTCGGGCGCTAACTCGGTCACTCTCCGCCAGATCAGGCATCCCGGAAGAGGCGGACCTCGACGAGCGAGTCCTGCTCGAGGCCGGCTTGCTCGGGCGGGATGCGGATCAATCCATCGGCCCTCACAAGAGTAAAGATCAGGTTGGATCCGCCATGGACTGGCGCCGCCAGCAGCCCCTGCGGCGAGACTTCCAGCCGCACCGGCAGGTAATCTTCGCGGCCAATGGCCGAGTTCACGTTCGAAGTCAGGCGGGCCTGCCGCACGGAGGGCCATTCGGGCCCGCGCAACCCGAGCAATTTTCGCAAGGCCGGCAGCAGGAACAGCCCGGCCACGACCAACGCACTGACGGGATTTCCCGGCAGGCCGACAACCGGCACTTGGTCGCATACGGCGAGGATCGTCGGTTTGCCGGGCCGAATTGAGACCCCGTGGACCAGGATCCCGGGCGGGCCCAAGGTTTGGATGACCCCGGCGGTGAGATCGCGCACGCTCACCGATGACCCGGCAGCAATCGCGATCAAATCGGACTCGGCGTGGGCTCGCCGGGAAACGGCCTCAAGTTCGGCCGCCGAATCTCGGATGATCCCGTAAAGGATCGGTCGGCCACCGGCCTGTTCGACCAGGGCACCAAGCGAATAGCTGTTCACATCCCGAATCTGCCCAGGGGCCGGCTGGGCCTCCGGGTTGACGACCTCATCGCCGGTCGACAAGAGTGCGACCCTGGGCCGAAGTCGGACTTGGACCCGGACGATCCCGAGCGCCATCAGTCCGCCGATCTCCTGAGGGCGTAGGCGCACCCCTGCCGGGATAACTACCTGACCTGCCGCCACGTCTTCGCCTTCCCGGATCACGTTTTGCCCGGAGGCGACCGCCTTCAGAACCACAATCTCGGTCCCGTTCACCGCCTGGGTGTCCTCGATCATCACCACCGCATCCGCGCCGGCCGGGATCATTCCGCCGGTGTGAACCAGAGCCGCTTGGCCGCGGTCGACTCCGAGCTGCGGCGCGGCCCCCATCAGCACTTCGCCGGCCAAGCTGAACTTAGCCGGGTGGGTCGAGGAGGCCCCCAACGTATCGGCGGCGCGAACTGCGTAGCCATCTACCGTCGTTCGGTCAAATGGGGGCAGCGGATGTGGCGCAATCACCGGCTCGGCCAGGGCCCTGCCGAGCGCATGTTCGGTTCGGATCAGCTCGGTCGATCCCGGCCCGGGATCCGGGATCGCTCCGAGGAAGGAGCGCAGTGCTTGGTCTACGGGTACGAGTTTGGGGAGGCCTGGCATTGTTAACTGAGCACGTAGCCTGCTAATTCCAGGTAGGCTCCAATCGCAAACATTGCGAGTGAGCCGAAGGTCAGGCTGCCCCATTTCGGGGGGTAGCCCGCCTGAATTCGGCGCAGCTGCCAGACCTGTGCGATGACGAGAGGAATCAGGAACAGAGCACTGGCCGCTACCCGCGCTGGGACCCCGTTCAGGAAAATTACGCCAAAGCTCAACAGGCCAAAGCCCAGCGCGACATCGTGTGCCCGCATGGCCGCCAACGAGCCCAGCCGCACCACCAGCGTCCGCTTCTGGAATTTCAAATCGGTAGGGTAATCGGGGAGCTCGAACACGATCAACATGGCAAAGCAGAGTCCGACCAGCGGCGTGACGCTCATGAATAGCAGCCGATGGGTTTCACCAACCTGGACGATGTATCCGAAAAGGGGAACCAGCGCGGCGACGACGAGCGAGGCCACTAACTCACCGTAGCCGCTGGCGGCCAGCCGCAGCGGTGGCACGCTGTAGAAGAATCCGCCAAGGAACCCGAGTAGTAGCACCGGCCAGGCGAGGGAGGGCAGCGATCCGGTGACCAGGCTGGCCGAGGCAATCGTCGCGGCAAGGCCCAGTGAGATCACTGCAGAATACAACGCCACTTTGGCGGGCAGCGCTCCCGGTCCGATCACCCCACTGCCTCCGGTGAGCAGAGTGCGGGCCTGATTCTGCTGGTCCGCCGGGGCGTCGTAGTACTCGTTGAGGTAATGAGTCATGAGCTGCAAGAGAGTGACGAGGGCCTGCCCGAGCGCGTACGGGCCTGGATCGATGGGGTGACCTAAGTAGTTGGCGATCGCGGCCCCAAGCCCGTAGAGCAACCCTCCTCCGAGCAGGAAGTGGGGACGGGTCAGGCGGAGAAACAGCCGTAAATCGCGCCAGGCCGGCATGTCAGGAGCTGTCTCCATCCTCGTGGCTGGCAAGGCGGACGAGCGCCGCTCCGCCGTTCAGCGATCGTATCCGAAACGCAACCCCGAACGGAACGAGGACCAGCGTCGGTCGGTTGGCGTGAAGACGATAGGTCTGGCCGAGGGTCGGTGAATCTTCGCGCCGATCCTCCCAGTCGAACTCAACTTCGCCGCGGACGAGCGCCCATACTTCATCGACGAGCGGTCGAGCTGCGGTTGCTCGCTGCTGACCTGCTGCCAGCTCGTGGAACTCCGCAAATCCAAAGCGTCGAAGCAGATGATCCGAGTAACGCAGAACAGTGAGGGTAGAGCCCGCGGGAGTTGCCCGCAGCTCGAGCGGACGGATGTACAGGTCATGGATCGGGAGCGGATCGTGCATTATCCGCCGGCGACCGCAGCTCGGATATCCGCCACGTGCTCCGCCCGATGATCGGCAATTCTGAGCAGGAACCGCTCGGTCGAGAGCGTGGCACCACTCGAATGCCGCCCGACCAGATCGAGTTGATCGTCGCTGAGACCGTCCAGGAACTGCAGGCTCGCCTGGTGGGCACCCAAGATTTTCTCCAACAGCTCCGCCGCGGAAGTCTCTTTGCTCCGCCGCACGGCGGATCGGTTCCACCTGGCGAGGTCGAAGTCGGGAGGCACGGTCTGCTCTCCAGATACGAGCCGTTGGGCCTGCCCAAGCAGCCCGGCTTCCGAATCGGCGAGGTGGCCGAGCAGGTCTTTCACCGTCCAGATCCCGCCCTCGGAGTTGTAGACGGTGATCGGCATGGCTTCCGGGGAGAGCCGGGTTAGGACTGGCCAGGTCTCCGCGTGGACTTGATCCAAGCGGTCCCGGATCCTCTTTGTGCGTTCAGTCATCGGCGCAGCAGCGTTCCCGCGTCTATGCGTAGGGTATGACCGGTCACGTAGTCGTTCTTCATTAAGAAGACCACTCCCTGGGCGATGTCTTCCGGATCAACGCCATACCCCAGGGGAGTCCCCTTGCGGATCGCTTGCCACCGCGAGTCGGCCATCCAAGTTGGTTTGAGGGTAGGACCCGGAACGACCGCGTTGACCCGGACCTCTGGAGCCAACCGGGCAGCGGCAACCTGGGTGAGCATCTCCAGGCCGGACTTGCTGATACTGTGAAGCGGAAATCCAGGCCAGGGATGGTGGGCCGCGGTGTCAGAGATGTTCACGATCGCTCCGCCACCCCGGGCCTTCATCCGGATTGCCCCCTGCTGGAGGGTGAAGAACGCCCCTTTAAGGTTCAAACCCACGGTGCGCCGCCAGTCGTCCTCAGTGGCCTCGAGCAGGTCGACCCGCTCGAGGATGGCAGCCGAGTTTACGAGTAGCTCGAGCCCTCCGTAGACCGCGTCCAGCGCAGCAAAGAGTTTATGGACGCCCTCACCACTGGAGAGATCGGCCTGGGCCACTTCCACCCGGATTCCCTGGCCTCTGAGGTCATCGGCCGTTTCTGCTGCGGCTTCCGAGGATTGATGGAAGTGTAGCATCAGCCGGCAGCCCTCCTTTGCCAGCCCGAGCGCGATGGCACGTCCGAGCCGATGGGCCCCTCCGGTCACGAGGGCAATCTTACCGTCTAGGTTCATCGGGAAGTTTGGCGCATCGAACCGGCGGAGCGCCCGAATCTATCGGCGAACGAGATTCGATACGAAGAACCAGAGGTTGGCCGGACGTTCAGCAAGCCTCCTCATTAAGTAAGGATACCACTGGGCCCCATACGGGACGTAAACCCGGACCGGATACCCCTTGTCGCGCAGCGAGCGCTGCAGCTCGGAACGAATCCCATAGAGCAGTTGGAACTCGAGGGCTGATTTTGGCAGGCCGATCCGCTCGGCCAGAGTTTCGGCGAATTGAATCCTGGCCGGGTCGTGGGTTGCAATCGCCGCCAGGGGAGGGGTACGCCCATCCTTTGAGGCTCGAACTCCGCCCTGTTTCAAGGCGGATTCGAGCAGGATCTCGGTCATCCGGTCAAAGCTGGCGTCCACTTCGGCCTTCTTTTGAAAGGCCACCGACTCGGGCTCCTGATAGGCGCCTTTCACGATGCGGACCGGAATCCCGGCGGCTACCGCGGTTCGCAGATCCCGCTCGCTGCGCGGCAAGTAAGATTGAAAGACCAGGCCGACATTTCGCAATCCCTGCCTGCGCAGCGCGTGCTCGACACTGAGGGTCTGGTCGATCGTGTTTGACTCTTCCATATCAATCCGGACGAAAGTATCGTTCAGGGTGGCCACCCGGGCGATCTCCAGCATGTGCTCCATGCAATGGTCGAAACTGACCCTCAATCCGATCTGGGTGAGTTTGACCGAGACGTAGGCTCCAAGCTTGTGTTCTTCAATCGCTCGAAGCAACTCCTCGCAATCCAGCCGGGCCTGGCCTGCCTCCATCGGCGAGACCACATCTTCACCGAGGTGAGCAAGCGTAGCTGCAAGGCGCTGCCGATTGAGGAGCTGTGCGACCTGAACCGCCTCCTGAATCGTTTCGCCGGCCACAAACCGGCGTGAGGCGCGGCGGGCAAAACCCCAACGGGTCAGGCCGGAGTGGGCCCAGCCGGCTTTTGACAAGTAGAGCAGGGGGGTGCGCAGCATCTCGCTCGGTCCCTATGTCCGTTCCGAGGGGAATTGTAGCAATCTTGAGTCCGGGTGGGAGCCGCATCTGAGGGATTGCCACGCCGTGCTGTTATAATCCGGCCGAGGCCAAACTAGACTGGCGGCCTATCGAGCAGGGCGAGGGGCCCGCTCAACCGCGTCGCCGGAACCCATGCCTGCGTAGCTCAATTGGCAGAGCAGCGGACTCTTAATCCGTAGGTTGCAGGTTCAAGTCCTGCCGCAGGCACACGCCGTGGCTCGAGCAGCTCGCCTGACCTTCCTCGCCCTTAGCCTAGTCGGCCTGATCTCCAATCTGGGGGGTCTGGCGCTTACCGCCTTGGCCATTTCCCGCCTACTGTTCGGCTAGCCCTCCCAGCCATCTTACAAACACCTTTCAGTTCAGTCAGCGCTTAGAAAGGTTGTGCAATAATCCCCTTGCACCTTAACAGCGGGCAACCACCGCTCAGGTGTTTCCACTCTCGCCTTGGTCGCCAGTCTTCTGGCGACCAAGTGCGTTAAATGGGACTTCAGTTCATTGCACGGCTCAGAATCCATGGTGTACACTTCGGCTCGAAGCACTGGGGACTGGCAACATGGGAGTGAATGGCAAGCGGGTCGTCTGCATTGAAGACGAACCTGAGATGATTGATCTGGTCCGCTTGATCCTTGGGCGCAGGGGTTTTGAAGTGGTAGGCGCCAACGGGGGGCTGGAGGGACTCGCCCTGGTGGCGCGCGAGAAACCGGACCTCGTACTGCTGGACCTGATGATGCCGGATATGGACGGCTGGGAAGTCTATCAGCGAATGAAATCCGACGAGGCACTTCGCGACATCCCGGTGGTCGTCGTCACCGCCAAGGCTCAGTCGATCGACAAAGTGCTTGGGTTGCATATTGCCAAAGTGGATGACTACATTACCAAGCCCTTCGGTCCGCAGGAGCTGCTCGAGAGCGTAGAGAAGATCCTCGGTCCGATCGACTAAGCAATAGCTGAAACCATCGATTCACAACGGCGGGGCCAACCTGGCCCCGCCGTTTATTGCCTGGCGGGACCGTCTCGAATCAGGCCAGGGCTATAATCAGGCCATGTCCCGGGGTCGCCGCCTTGGCCTGCTAGCCGCGTGCCTGATTATCCTCTGGCCGGCCCGAGCGATGGCGCAAGCGGAAGGCCCGACCTACATTGTGCAGGACGGAGACACCCTCTTTGGGATCGCGCTAACCTTTGGATCGACCGTGGCCGAGCTCGCCGCGGCCAATGGAATTGAGGATCCTTCCGCCATTTTCCCAGGCCAAGAGCTGTTGATCCCGGGCCTGAATGGCATCCTGGGAACCCTCCAGTTTGAACCTCTGGCGTTCGGTGAGACCATGACCAGCCAGGCGCTCCGCCATGGGTTATCCCTCGAACAGCTGGCCCGGCTGAATCGTTCCCTCAACCCGCAAAGCCTGATCGTGGGCCAGCCGTTCGTATCATCGGCCCAGGAACTCCCGGGTCTCGCGCTGCCGACTTCCGAGCGCAGGGTGGTCCAACCGGGTGACTCGCTCCTGGAGCTGGCGGTTAGACTCAATGTGGATGTCTGGACTCTTCAGGCACTCAACCGGTTGGAGGCTCGCCGCTGGTCGGTGGGAGGCGAGTTGCAATACGCCGCCGGGGGGGACCAAACCACCACTGGCCTGCCGCCGGACTTGGAGTCAATCGAGGTCAGGCCGCTACCCGTGGTGCAGGGTCAAGTCATGGTAGTGCAACTGAGCACCTCCACGGGCTCGATACCGTCGGGACAACTCGGCCCTTGGAATCTGCAGTTCATCGAAGACGCTCCTTCCCACTGGATCGCGCTGCAAGGGATCCATGCTTTGCAAGATGCCGGGGTGCTGGAGCTCAAGATCGGCCTGGCCCAGGATGAGCCCTTCAGTCAAACCATTGAGCTCGAAGACGGTGAATACGGCCGGGAGGCGCTGCAGGTCCCGGCGGAGACCCTCGACCCAACGAACACCGGACCCGAGGACGAGCTGATTGCAGGAGTCGTCGCCGAGGTTACAGCCGAGAAGCTCTGGGAAGGCACATTTTCCTTCCCCACGAGCTTTTTCGAGGCCTTCCCCTCCGTGTTCGGCACCCGCCGAAGTTACAACGGCAGCGATTTCACTTATTACCACACGGGTCTGGACCTATATGGCAGCACCACCACTCCGGTCTTAGCCCCTGCGGCTGGGCGGGTTGCCTTTGCAAGTTTCCTGACTGTTCGCGGCAACACGACCTACATTGACCACGGTTTGGGGGTCTTCAGCGGATTCCTGCATCAGTCGCAAATCCTAGTGCAGCCCGGGGATCTGGTGGAGCCGGGCCAGATCGTTGGCTATGTGGGTGGAACCGGCCGGGTGACCGGGCCGCACCTGCACTGGGAGGTGTGGGTTGGGGGAGTCCCGGTCGAGCCACTGATATGGACCCGCAGCACTTTCCCCTAGGATTAGAGTCCAACAGTCCCCCGCCCGCGGTCCGCCCATCAGCCGAATGGCCGTTCAGTCCGCTCAATCAGTCCGGCGTAGTATAATTTCGGCGCGGTCCCCCCGAGCCCTATCCCCGAATGCGATCCATCTCCCCGCCCGGAAGTGAAAGCTACTGGGCCGAGTTTGAACTTAACGAGGCGGACCTCACTTTCATCGACAACCTGCTGCTCGAGCGAGGAGTCCCACTGACGCCCAGGGAGATGGCGGAGGTGCTTGTCCGCGATCGCCTCGATCGTGAGCGGGTTTCGATCGAGCAATCCAAGCGGCCTGCCGCCCAACCGTACCTTCCGGCACAGCGCTATCTCGTTGGCCAGCAGCTCCAGTTTCAGAACTTGGCCAATGGGGTAGGCACTGTCACCCGCGTGCGGGGAAGCTCAAATCCCGCCCTGCCGCCGTTCGAGGTCATTCAGGTAGATCTTGGCGATGAACTTCGGGAGTTTGCAGCGGGATTTCCAGATCACGTGCTGAACTCAATTCAGCAGGCACCCAAGGACACGGACGGAGGGTTGAGTCCGGAAGCCATTACCCAAAGGAGCGGAAGCCATATTGCCGAGGAAATCGACGCAAGCCTGGGAAAGCGACCCGAAGTGGTTCGGATCGCGGGGAAATGGTTCCACCGCGGTCTGCTGGCTGAGATCAACGAAGGGCACCTCAACCTGGCTGAAGCCGTGCTCGATGTTGCGGCGGGTGGCCCGCTGCCTACCCAGGATCTGGTCAAGCACATGGAAACCTCTCCGGGTCTCGACCCCCTGCTGACCGAATTCTCGGCCGACTACGCCTTGCAGGAGGACGAGCGATTTGACGAAGTCGGTCCGGCCGGGAGGGTCTTGTGGTTTCTGAAGCGGCTTGAACCCCCAGAGGTCTTGCAGCCTCCGGAGCGGCTGGTGGATCAGAGTACCCCTTATGATCGATCCATGCTCGGCCCGGAGCTGCTGACATTGGAGAGGGAACTCGATGATGAACTCAGCGCGGGCAGCCTGGTCGCAGATCCACCAGCTCCGGAAGTCAGCCTGGTGCTGCCGTTTCCTCACTGGTCGGTCGGCTCGTTGCCACTGTCCGCCCGGCTGCAGGCCATGTTCCCGACTGCCTACGAGGCACCCCGCATCCGTTTCATTCTGGTCGACGGCCACAGCGGAGCTAAATTCCCAGGTTGGGTCGTTCGAAATCAGCGTTACGTATTCGGCCTGGCGGATTGGTTCCGGCGTTACGATGTGCCTGCGGGGGGGCTGATCCGGGTGCGGCCGGGTCGGGAGGATGGCGAGGTGCTGGTCGAGGCGGTCGATCCACGCCGGCGGAATGATTGGATCCGGACCGCTACCGTCGGGGATGGCGGCCGGATCGGTCTGACGATGCTAAAGCGTCCGGTGGGTACGGCCTATGATGAGCGAAGGATCGTTGGGGTCATTGACCGCCGGGCGCTCGAGCAGGCCTGGCAGAACACCTCGCAACGCACCCTGCCGCTCGATCGGCTTGTGACCCAAATGTTTCGGGAGCTCTCGAAGCTCAACCCGCAGACCACGGTGCATGCCGAGGCTCTGTATGCCGTAGTTAATGTAGTCAGACGAATTCCGCCGGGGCCGATCCTGGCGGAACTGGTGAATCGCCCATACTTCGAGCCGGTCGGCGATCACTATTGGCGTCTGAACGAAGACGAATGGAAAAAGGCGTGACGACCGCGGCGGCCAGGATTCCAACCTCGCGGGTCCGGCCGACCCTCAGCACTCAATTCCACATTGACCGCGAGTGGTGGGAACGGGCCGGCCGTGAACTGCAGGTCTACTTGCGGGACCATCTGTGCCCGGAGCACCGGCAGCAGTACGACGAATCAGAGCCCGGGTTGAAGGTGGATCATGTGGACCCCTACAGCGGCGAGGTCACGGTCATGGACCGATTTCAGGACCTACTCATCTCGCACTGCTCGCAACAGCCAGACTTCGTCACCCCCCAGATGAGCCTGATCAACGCGATTTTTCGAATCTTTCTTGCGAGTGGCAACCTGCCCCAGACGCCGGAGCAGCTCTCCGAACGTACTGGGCGGTCTCCTCAGATGATCCTGCGCACGCTCTCCGGACCGCGGATCTACAAAGGAATCCGTCCCTTCGAATAATCTGTCCCGATAGACGTGGCTTGAGTGCCAGTCTGTAGTGGGGCGGCCGCGGATCGGGCGCAGTTGCTCCGGGCCAGCCGCTATGAGATAATTTGCTCCGCCTCGGGTTAAACAACCTCGTCCTAGCCCCTGTAGCTCAATGGACAGAGCGCCGGCCTTCTAAGCCGTAGGTTGCAGGTTCGAATCCTGCCGGGGGCGCCTCGTTTAGGGAAGCGCTCCTCATATAGGGATCTTCGAAGCCCGGCGGTAGCATTCGTCGCGCTCCGGCTCATCGGTCACGCAACAAGCCATCCACAGCCACGCCAGGCGGTCACCGGGGTCCTCCCGCAGCACCCAGGTCAGTGTCGCTCGGCCCTGGCCCAAATCACCACGCTGAATAGCTTCGACCGCGGATTGCACCGCCTCCGTCAGATCTGAATTGCTGCTCTTTAATTCGATGTTCATTTGCAACCTCGCAGAAACCGTTGAGCAGCGCCCTCATGTTCTCCCTCTGATTCATCGTAGCACTCCGACCCGCCGGCTGAGCTAACGGCTAGCTTACAGTTCCGGCTCCCGGCGTGGCTCCTCGCCGGCTAGCAGCCGCACTCGCTCCCAAGGGGGCAGGTTCTCCATCTCGGCGAGGGTCTGACGGAATTCGAAGATCTGGTCACGCAGTGCGGCAGCCTTCTCAAACTCCAGAGACTCGGCCGCGGCCCGCATTTCTTTCTCGAGCTCTTTGATCAAGCGGGAGAGCTCGTCTTTGGGCAGGTGGGCGGGAGCCATGACTCGATATTCGCCGCGGGCTTCGCCTACGGCGTGGATGGCAACTTGATCGGTCAGGTCGCGAACCGCCTTCACGATGCTGGCTGGCTCGATGTCGTGCTCCTGGTTATGGCGGAGCTGCTTGGCCCGCCGGCGATCCGTCTCGCCGATGGCGGCCCGCATCGAATCGGTCAGCTTGTCGGCGTACATGATGACCGTTCCTTCTACATGTCGGGCCGCCCGGCCGATCGTCTGGATCAGGGCGGTGCTGGAACGCAGAAAACCCTCTTTGTCCGCGTCGAGGATCGCCACCAAGGAGACCTCCGGCAGATCGAGCCCTTCCCGCAGCAAGTTGATTCCGACGACAACGTCATAGACACCCAGCCTCAGGTCCCGCAGAATCCCGACCCGCTCCAGGGTGTGGATCTCGGAATGCAGGTAGTGCACTTTGACCCCCAGCTCCAGGAGATAGTCGGCCAGATCCTCCGCCATTCGCTTCGTGAGGGTTGTGACCAGGGTCCGCTGCCCAATCCCTGCCCTGCGGGAGATTTCTGAGACCAGGTCGTCGATTTGCCCCTCGACCGGGCGGACCACGATCTGCGGATCGACCAGCCCGGTGGGCCGGATGATTTGCTCGACCACCTGGGAGGCAAGTGCCAACTCATATTGACCGGGGGTGGCCGAGGTGTAGACCACCTGCCCGGTGCGGGCGCGGAACTCATCGAACGAGAGCGGGCGATTGTCGATCGCCGACGGCAAGCGGAACCCGAACTCCACCAAGGTCTCCTTGCGGGATCGGTCTCCGGCGAACATCCCCCCGATCTGAGGAATGGTCATATGGCTTTCGTCGATGACCAACAGAAAGTCGGGCGGGAAGTAATCGATCAAGGTCCAGGGTGGCGATCCGGGCGGCCGCTGGTCGAGATGGCGGGAGTAGTTCTCGATGCCGGAGCTGTAGCCGACTTCCCTGAGCATCTCGAGATCATAGCGGGTGCGTTGTTCGAGTCGCTGGGCTTCGAGCTGTTTGCCCTGTTGCTTGAAGTGCACGACCTGGTCTGCCAATTCGGTCTCAATGCCACTGATTGCGGCCTGGAGCTTCTCTTGCTCGGTGATGAAGTGCTTGGCCGGGAAGATGTCGATCGCCTGATGCTCGGCCAGCAGCTCTCCAGTCAGGTAGTCGAACTCGACGATCCGCTCAAGCTCGTCTCCGAAGAACCCAATCCGCAACCCATGCTCTTGGTATGCGGGGACCACCTCGAGGGTATCCCCCCGCACTCGAAAAACTCCCGGCTTGAGCGCAATGTCGTTGCGACCGTAGTGGCCCTCCACCAGCTGGCGCAAGACCGCCTCTCTGCGATAGACCCCACCCCGCTCAAGGTGGATCACGATCCGACCGTAGGCCTCTGGGTTCCCGATCCCGTAAATGCAGGATACCGAGGCCACCACCACGACGTCGCGGCGGGAGAGCACCGAGGCCGTCGCCGACAACCGTAAACGCTCGATGTCCTCATTAATGTCGGTCTCTTTCTCGATATAGAGGTCATGCTTCGGGACGTAGGCCTCCGGCTGGTAATAGTCGTAGTAGGAGACGAAGAACTCGACCGCGCTGTCTGGGAAGAAGTCCTTGAATTCGGCGTAGAGCTGCGCAGCCAGGGTCTTGTTGTGGGACATAACCAGGGTAGGGCGCTGCAGCTCGGCGATCAGGCTGGCCACGCAGAAGGTCTTCCCGGTGCCGGTCGCCCCGAGCAGGACCTGATGCTGATCTCCCCGGCGCAACCCTTCGGCGAGCAGGCGGATCGCCTCGGGCTGGTCGCCGGTGGGCGCGAAGGGCGCGCGCAATCGGAATTCGGACATCGCGCCGCCGACTATATCACCGATAGGAGAGCCGACCGAAGCTAGCTGCGCTCGGCGAAAATCGGGTTGCTGTATATCCACGGCCGGAAGCTATTGCCGCTGGGAAGTTGGACCTCGGCCCGGTAGGGCCCGGGCCGGCTGATTGTCAGGACGGCGTGCTCGGAAGCGGGCCATTCACGGATGACGTTTCCAGCCTGCAGGATTCGGATCCGGCCGGGGGCCGGGCACCGGACCTGGAGGGTCGCTCCCAGGCTGAAGGTCAGCCCGTCCCCCATGATTGCGTTTCCATGCTCGGAGTGCCCGCTGAACATGAATCCTCGGGTGTCGGCGGCCAGATCATATCCAATGAAGCAGTGGCCGTGTCGAATGGCTGTGAACAGGATTGCTCGGTCCACTTCAAGCTCGCCGCTCAAGGCCCGTTCGCTCAACACATGGGTATTCACCGCCCGAAACAACCACCCATAGGGGAACAGCGTCCGGCGCAGCGGGCCTAACTTGGCGGGTAGGGCATGGGCGTCCGAATTGCCGATGGCGACGACCCGCTTACCGCTGTCGAGCAGCGAGTCCCAGAGGGCAAGCGCCCTCCGCCGCGCTCCGCGGGCAATCCGGCTGGGAAGGTAGCTATAGAGGACCGCTTCCGGCAAGCTGCGCAGCCGACACTTGTAGTCAACCATAAAGTTCCACAACTCGAGTCCGGTGTAGCCCTCGACCTGCCAGTCATCCCAGGAGAGATCGCCCTGCTTGAACCGCGGCGCAGCGCAATCGAACGGGTGGGCCAGGAACGACAGACCCCCATGGTTCCCCACTTGCTCGATGAGGATTTGAGGGTCGGCTCCGAACTCGGCCATCTCTCGGCGAGTCTCGTAGACCAGGAGGTGCGACTTCTCGGGAGTCCGCTTCGGATCGTGAACCTCTTCCCCGATGAGCATTAGGACCCGCCGTTCGCCGACAAAACGATAACCGTCCATCCCCTCCGGTCTCAGGTTATGGTCGGTGACCACCACGAAATCGAGCCCGGCCCGAATCGCGGCTTCGGCGATCTGATCATGGGTTCCGTGGCCGTCCGACAGAGTGCTGTGGACATGCAGATTGCCGCTGAATTCAAACATGGTGGGTTCTGGCGAAGCATATCATGCGACCCACTCCCGGATTGCCGGGGGCGGGCAGCAGATCGCTTAGAATCGGCGGGTCCGCCCGGGATCCGCCAGCCGATGAACAACAGCGAAGTGGCTCAGGTTTTCGAAGACATAGCCGATCTGCTCGAGATCAAGGGCGAACAGATCTACCGGGTGCTGGCCTATCGGCGGGGGGCGGAGGCCCTCAAGAACCTTGGGCGCGACATCAATACCATCTGGAAGCAGGGCGAGCTGGAGGAAATCCCAGGGGTGGGCAAAGCGATCGCCGGCAAGATTGATGAGCTACTCGGAACCGGAAAACTCGAATTCTATGAAAAACTGAAGAAGGAGATCCCGCTGGGGTTGCTCGAAATGCTCAAAGTGGGAGACGTCGGCCCGAAGAAGGCTGCCCGGTTCTGGAAGGAACTCGGGATCACTTCGATCAAAGCCCTGGGAGCCGCAGCCAAGCGAGGTCAACTTCGCGACCTCCCGGGGATGGGAGCTCGCTCGGAAGCCCGGATCCTGGAGAGTATTCAGGCCCTAGGCCGCCGGCAGACCGGCCGGCTCTCGATCGGTGTCGCACTTCCGATCGCCGAGCAACTGCTGGCCGAGCTGCGCCGCCATCCGGCGGTAAAGGCGGCCGAGGCTGCCGGAAGTCTGCGCCGCATGCGGGAGAGCGTTGGGGATCTCGACCTGCTCGTCTCGACCGACAAACCCGAGCCGGTCATGCAGTCCTTCGTCAAGCTGGCGATCATCGGCCGGGTGCGCAGCCAGGGGCCGACCAAGACCAGTGTGGAGTTGGTGGACGGGCTGCGGGTCCAGGTTTGGACCCACCCCTCGGCCCGGTTCGGCACCGCGCTGCAGTACGCCACCGGCTCAAAAGATCATAACGTTCGCCTGCGGGAAATCGCCTTGGATCAGGGGCTGTCGCTTTCGGATCAAGCCTTCAAACTCGACGACGGGAGTGAGATCACCTGCGCCCAAGAAGCCGAAGTCTACGAGCGGCTGGGGCTGCCATGGATCGCGCCCGAGCTGCGGGAAGACCGGGGGGAAATCCAAGCCGCGCTGGACGGCAGTCTTCCAGAGTTGATCGAGCTGTCGGATCTCAAGGCCGAGCTGCACTCCCACTCGACCTGGAGCGATGGGGCCAACACCATAGATCAAATGGTCAAGGCGGCTCGGGCGGAGGGGCACCGTCTGCTTGCTATCACCGATCACTCCAAGAGCCTGGGGGTCGCGAATGGCCTGACCGTCGAACGACTCCGCAAGCAACGCAAGGAAATCGCGGCACTGCGTAAGCGATTGCCGAAAGGTTTCGTCTTGCTGCACGGTTCGGAGGTGGAGATCCTGGCGGATGGGCGATTGGATTACCCGGACGAGGTGCTTGCTGGGTTGGATCTGGTGATCGCCTCTTTGCACACCTCATTGCGTCAGAGTCGGGAAAAGGTTACGGCTCGCCTGCTCGCCGCGATCGCCAACCCGAATGTGGACATCATCGCCCACCCAACCGGGAGGCTGATCGGTGAGCGGGAGGGAGCCGACCTGGACATGGACCGGGTGCTGGAGGCGGCAGCCCGCTCCGGTGTGATCCTGGAGATCAACTCAAATCCACAACGATTGGACCTCAACGATATTCATGCCCGCCGGGCGATCGAGATGGGAATTCCCCTGGCAATCAATACCGATGCCCACCATCCTGATCATCTCGCTTTCCGCAATTATGGGGTGGGGGTGGCCCGCCGGGCTTGGGTGACCGCCGAACAAGTAGTGAACTGTTGGCGGCCGAAGCGCCTGCGGGATTGGTTGGCGAGCCGAGGCTAGGGTTGCTCGGCGCGAGGCTAAGAAGCTCGGTGGGGTTTAACTAGGGCAGACGACAGGCAGAGGGCAAAATGGCAAAGCCGGCATTCGTGACCGACAGCACTTCTTACCTCCCGGAAGACCTGCGGCGGCGGCATGAGATCCAGGTCATACCCCAGGTGCTGATCTGGGGCGGCGAGACTCTGTTGGACGGAGTCGACATCATGCCGACCGCTTTCTATGAGCGGCTGAAGACCGCTGAGGTGATGCCGACCACCTCCCAGGCGAGCATTGGGGCCTTCAAGGACCTGTTTGAGCCCCATGTGCGTGCGGGCAGGCCGATCCTCGCTATTCTGGTCTCGCAGAAACTCTCCGGGACGATCCAATCGGCCCAATCGGCCAAAGAGCTGTTCCCTGGAGCGCGAATCGAGATCGTGAATTCCGAGTCGACGGCGATGGCCATGGGATTCCAGGTTTTGGCTGCCGCCCGAGCGGCCGAGGCGGGCAAGTCCTTCGACGAGGTGCTGGCAGTGGCCAAAGACGCCAAGAACCACACCGGGGTGGTATTTGTGGTGGACACCCTGGAGTTCCTCCATCGTGGGGGGAGGATCGGCGGAGCCGCCCGCTTGCTTGGGACCGCGCTCAATCTGAAGCCGATCTTGGAACTTCAGGACGGCGTGATCGAGCCGGTCGAACGAGTGCGAACCCGTTCGAAAGCCCAGGCCCGATTGCTCGGCATCTTGGAGGAGCGGATCAACGGCCGGCCAAATCTGCGGCTGGCGGTGCTCCACGCGGCGGCCGAACCGGAGGCCCGCCAACTCCTCGACGTGGCGGCCAAGCAGTTGAATCCGATGGAGACCGTATTCTCGGAGGTTAGTCCGGTGGTCGGGGCCCAAGTGGGCCCTGGCACCCTGGGGATGTGCTACAGCGTCGACCTGTAGCGATCGGTCAGTCGCCGCCGACCAGCTTGGTTTCCCCCAGCAGGATCAAGTAGGCCTCGCCGGGGTGATCGACACGGCTCTGGACCACCAGATCGATCAAGATGGTGGCACGCCCGGCGTCGGCCAGCTCGAACTCGACCCGTCCGGCCTCTGAGAATTCGCCGAACTCGATTTCAGCCCCGTCGTTCAATATCCCAATCGCGCCCGAGAGCACTAGCCGAACCGCGTCGTAGTTTTGCGCGGCGACGGCCTGGCTGACGACGGGGAGGGAAGCCTCCCCGATGAGCTGGGTCAGGTCGGCTTCCGTGATCGCCGGATTCAATACAATCCACCCGGATTCGGGCGGCGAGATGGCCGGGTGAAGTTCGAGCCGGTCGATCTCAACGGTCAACCGGGCGAAATCTCCGATCGCCTCCCGGTGATCGGACAAGAGGATCTCCACCGTGCCAACCCCCGAGCGGGTGGAGCAAGCGGCCGCGAGCACGGCCAATAGCCAGGCCAGCCCGGCTGCGACCGCGATTCGGCGAGTCAGATGGCCGCGCAAATTTGTGAACTGTCCTTCAGGCTTTCCGTCAACCGTCTGCGGGAAAGTCCTCGAGCGCGTAGAAAGTGTAGCGATTGCGGAACTGCTCGACGCCCGGAGGAAGGGTGAAGTCGATCCGAAAGAGCAGCTGCATCTCGCGTTGTTCCCCAGGCTCGAGGGTCTGTTCGGTGAAGCAGAAGCATTGGATGGTTTGGAAGTAGGCGGCCGCCTCTGCCGGGCCGACCTCGTGGATCGCTTTGGCCGTAATCGCCTCAGTCGAGGTGTTGATCGCTACGTAACTGGCGCTTACCAATTCCCCCGGCTGGGCCAAAATCTCTGCCTCGACCGGGTAGAACTCCCAGGGCAGCCCAGGGTCAACCGCGGCTTCGAGCTGAATTGGGATGGCGGTGCCCCAATGCTGGACGACCCGCCAGCGATCCCCTTCCAGAACTAGATTGAAGCTGACCTCGCCCTCGAAGAAATCCAGCTGACCCGCGTCGCGCAGCCCATCGAGCTGCTGCTGAAGTTCGGATCGGTTTGCGGAAGGGTCCGCCGCCCGTCCGATCAATTCTTGGATTTCGGGTTGACCGCTGTTCGGGAAGTGGACCTGAGCGGTCACGATCGCCTGTTCGGGCCGGGTGGAGGCGATGGCCAGCACCGCGAACTCGCCCAGCCCGTCGAGATGATCGTAGAGGACTGCCTGTTGATCGCTGGGCGGCGGATTGGCGGCCAGGTAGGCCTGCTTGCTGCGGGCCACCTGGTCCTGCGAGCTGACCAATTCCCAGGCGGATCCATAGTCGTGCTGATAGCCGGCTCGGAAGAAAGCTTCGGCAACTTCCTCCGGTGAGGTGGGCGTCGAGAGCAGGCGGGCCGTAAAAACTGCTCCTACGACTGCCAGACCGGTCGCTATCCCGAGCAACACTCGAAACCAGATTCGATTAGCTGGCATGCGGCCTCGACCTACGCCCCTTCAAGCTCGGGGTCGTACCGAACGTAGAATACGAACATGCTCAGCATCAAGAACATCCAGCCCTGAATCCACATGAACAATCCACCCAACCGTTGGTCGGCCAGCGCAGTCAACTGAAACATGGCGCCAACCGCTGCGTAGTACGGATAGAGCAGCCAGCCACCGCCCCAGAGCACAGCTCCCAAAGCATAGCTCGGTGGGGCAAAGACCAAAAGGTACACCCAGCGGGCCGGAGGCCAGCGCCAGAGCGGAAACCACCCGTGAGTCGGATCGATCACCCGCCACCAGACCAGCAGGGCGGTGTAGAAGAAAAGCGCGTGCTGCAAATCATGGATCCACGGATTGACCAGCGCCAACTGATACAGTCTTGGAATGTGCCAGAGGAGCAGATTGGCATTGAAGGCGAAATAGGCAACCAGTGGATCGCTGACCCGGTCGAGGAGCTGGCGAATCCAGCGCCTGGCCAATGCACCTCGCGCGAGCGGGGAAGGGAACCCAAGCAGCAATGCCGGCGCGGCAACCATCATCAGCAGCAAGTGCTGGACCATGTGGGCCGAGAATCTCGCGCCGGCCAAGGCATCCAGCGGAGAGAGTAGGGCAATCGCAATGGCAGCCAAACCCACCCCGAACAGGACGGGGTGAAAGTCGCGAATCAGGCCGCGCAAGCGCAGGTTGGGCAACCGGTTGTGGCGGCGCAGGTCCAGCAATGCCGCGACGTAGGCGGCGGCCGCGGCCAGCAGGCCGATCGCGATCAGCAGTTTAGTGAAGGTGGTGACGGCGTCATTCATGGCCCTACCGGAGAGCCGATTAAGTAAAGCGCCGGGTAGTAGAACACCCAGACCAAATCGACGAAGTGCCAGTAGATCGCGCAAGCCTCCACCCCCCAATGGCTTTCCGGGGTGAACCGCCTGCCCGCGGCTTTGAGCAGGATTGCCCCAATGAACACGAGGCCGGTCAATACGTGAAAGGCGTGCAGTCCAGTCATGACGAACAAGACTGATCCGTACACTCCGTCTTCAGGCCTGAGTTCGCCCCTCCATTCGAATCCGATCACTCCGACCAAGAAGATGATTCCTAATCCACCGGTGAGCACCAGGCTGCCCAGGAAGTTGGCTCGATCGCCGCGGGCAATCGCGGCCTCCGCTCGATTCATGAAGAAGCTGCTGGCAAGCAGCACCGAGGTCACAGCAAGCCCCAACCGCTGATCCAGATCGGGCCGGGTCGTCCCCCAGAGGTGAAAACGGACCGCCAGCAGCGCGCCGAACAGGAAGACTTCCGACAGAAAAAACAGCCAGAGGGCTAGGCGGGATCGGACGGTGGCGCCCGCGACCGCGGTCATTTTCGCTCCCACAGCCGAGTGATGTGCATGAAGAAGTGCAGAATCAGAACTGCCTTGGTCAGCCCGATGAGCAGTAGCGGCAAAACTGGCCCGCCGCTGATTCGGAACTCAATCCAGGTCAGCCCGCCCAGGGCGACGATCGTCAGCAGTCCGCGCCAATACGCGCTGAGCCGGCTCACCGCGCTATCCACTCGCGGCATCGCCGGCCGGAACCGGCCACGGCTGCCCGAATTCGTATGGGCCGTGCGTGACGACCGGCGGGGTGGCGAAGTTGCCTGGCGGCGGCGGAGAGGCTACCTGCCATTCGAGGCTCAGTGCTCGCCAGGGATTCGATCCGGCTCGAGGTCCCCTCGCCCAGTTCACGATGAGGTTGTATAGGAAGGGAAGAAGCGACAGGCCCATCAAGAACGCCCCCAGGCTGGCGACCTGGTTGACGGTCTGGAACTCTGGTGCGTAGGCGGCCACCCGCCGCGGCATTCCCTGCAGTCCGGCCCAGTGCAGCGGCAAGAAGGTCAGGTTGAATGAGATCAAGGTCAGCCAGAAATGCAGTCGGCCCAGCCGCTCGCTGTACATTCTGCCGGTAATCTTTGGAAACCAGAAATAGATCCCACCGAAGATGGCGAAGACCGATCCTCCGAACAACACATAGTGCAGGTGGGCGACGACATAGTAGCTGTCCTGAACGTGGATATCGACCGGGACCGAGGCCAGCGTAATCCCACTCAGCCCGCCAATGACAAACATTGCGATGAACCCCACTGCGAAAAGCAGTGGGGTCTTGAAGTCCAAGACGCCTCCCCAAAGGGTTCCCAACCAGTTGAAGACTTTCACTCCGGTCGGGACCGCGATGATCATCGAGGTCACCATGAACGTGATCTGCGTTCCCGGGGTCATTCCGGTCGTAAACATGTGGTGGGCCCAGACCAGGAAGCCCATCACGGAGATCGCCAATGAGGAGCCGGCAATCGCCCGATATCCAAAGACCGGTTTTCGGCTGAAGACCGGAAGGATCTCGGAGACGATCCCCATCGCCGGCAGGATCATGATGTAGACCGCCGGATGGGAGTAGAACCAAAAGAGATTCTGCCAGGTGATCGGGTCACCCAGGCTCTCAATGCTAAAGAAAGCCATTCCCAACGTCCGCTCCAGCACAAGCAGGAGCAGCGCGGCGGTGAGTACCGGAGTAGCGAGCAGCACGATCAGCGAGGTTGCGATGATGGCCCAGCAGAAGAGTGGCATCCGGTCGAGCGACAGCCCACTCGTCCGCATCGTGAAGATCGTCACCAGAAAGTTGATGGCCCCAATCAGCGAAGAGGTTCCGACGAAGAGTGCGCCGAGGGCCCAGAATGTCTGCCCAACCGGCGCCTGTAGGCTAAGCGGCGCATAGGCGGTCCAGCCGGTGTCAGCCTGACCCAGGAAGTTCCCGGAAAGAATCGTCAGGCCCCCAAACACCAGTAGCCAGAAGCTCAACGCGTTCAGGCGGGGAAAGGCCATGTCCGCGGCGCCGACCATCAGTGGGATCAAGTAGTTGGCGAATCCGGCCATCACGGGAATCACCCACAAGAAGATCATCGCCGAACCGTGGAGGGTGAAGATCGCGTTGTAGGCGGCCGGATCCAACGTGTTTTGAGGATCCAAGAGTTCGTATCGGAGGATCAGTGCGAGCAACCCGCCGAAGAGAAAAAAGATGAAGGTGGTCACCAGGTATTGCACACCGATGACCTTATGGTCGGTGTTGAATGCGAAGTAATCGCGCCAAGAATGCGCCCCGTGCCGAACCAGTCGCCAGGGGGCTGAGTCGGTGGCCATCAACCTTGTTCCTCGAGCCAGCGGGAGAATTCCTCTGGCGGGTGCACAACAACCCGGCTGCGCATGACCGCGTGCCCCGCGCCGCAAAGCTCGGCACAAACGATCGGGAACTCACCGGGAAGAGTGGCAGTGAAACTCAGCGCCGTCGAGGTCTGGGGCAGGGCGTCCTGCTTGAGTCGGAAAGCCGGCACCCAGAGCGAGTGAATCACGTCCTGCGAGAGCAGTTCCAGTTGGACCGGACTGCCGGCCGGGACATGTAGCTCTGGAGAGCTGATGTTGTAGTCCGGGTACTCAAATTGCCAGACAAACTGCCTGGCGGTCACCCGGACCACGAGCGGATCTTCGCGGTGGTCATGAATTCGTAACAGCACCTGAGAGCTGTAGGCCACCAACCAGAAGACGATGAGGGCCGGCATAAAGGTCCAAGCCAGCTCGAGCCGATTGCTGCCTCGAATCGGGATTCCCTCACCCTCATGCCCAGGCCGGCGGCGAAACCGAACCAATGCGTAGAGCAGTGCTCCCAGCACAAGCAGGAATACTGCGGCGGCGATTCCAAGCATCGTCTGGAAGAGCCCGTCAATCAGGACGGCCTCCGCGGAGCCGATCGGGGGCAGCAGGCGCACATAGTGGCCCACCAACAAGCCGCTTAGGATCACCAGCAAGGTAAAGATCGCCGCACCGGGCCCGGCTGCCCGATGGACGCCCTTGTCTGCTGGGCTCGCTCGAGATGAGTCCATACGGGTGGGCGAGGGAGAATAATCTGACATTGTGAACGAAGGGAGAAATCAATTGTACGGCGACCCATGGGGGTGTCAAGGAAGGCTACCCATCAGGATAGTGTAGACTTACCCCGCCCCGGACCCATGGCATGCAGCTCGGTTCTCGCACCACTCATCTACCAGGAGTAGCTCGATCTTGAACGCGTCCCAAGCGGCCCATCCTGTCTGGCCTGAGTGGGTCTACCCCTATTCCGCCGGTGTCACGGGGGGATTGATCGGCGGGATGGGCGTGGCGTTGGTCGGGGCGGGCTACGGTCTCATCAGTGGAGTTGGAATCTGGCTGCCGGTGAACCTGGTGGCGGCCGCGGTTCTACGCCAGCTGCAGCTTCAATCCCTCGGAGAAATCGCTCGCTTCAATCCGCTGGCCCTCGGAACGGGACTGATCTTGCACGCCGGCATCTCAATCGCGCTGGGCGCGATGTTTTCTTTCCTGCTCCCGGCGCTGCCGGGCAGACCGTTGTTCTGGGGCCCGGTGATCGGGCCCCTGTTGTGGGTTGGGGCTTCGGTGGCCGCCCTCCCGGTGATCAACCCGGTCATGTCGGCCAATCTAGAAATCGTCTCTTTTGCGATCGCCAATGGGTTGTACGGGCTGCTGCTTGGCTGGTGGATCGATCGGACACCGATGGTGCGGGTCAGTCGGTGAAGGATAGCGGAGGGCGCATTGCAAGCCAGCCGCTGGCCTAGTCGTCGTGCGTTTCTCGTCGGAATCTCGTTCGCACTCCTTCTCATCCTAACGATCGCCCACCCGGCCTTTGCCCAAGGCGAGCAGCCGCCAAGCTACCGGGATTTCCCGGTGATTGGCAGTCGAGTGGCGGTCTGGATCGTGGCCCAGGTCCATTTGATGTTCGCGGCCTTCATGCTCGGAGTGCCGATGTTTGCGTTGGTCGTCGAGTATGTTGGTTTCCGCAGCCGAGATCAGCGCTACGACGATCTCGCCCGCGAATTCACCAAGCTGATCATGGTGGCGGCCTCGACCACCGCCGCGTTCGGTGCCGTGCTTACCTTCCTGCTCTTCACTCTCTACCCACAGGTCATGAGCCGGCTCGCCGATGTTTTCCTGCCGACGATGGTCTTATACCCGCTGCTCATCCTTGGCGAGGTCTTCGCCCTCTACGTGTACTGGTATTCCTGGGATCGACTTAACAGTCCCCGGGGAAAGCGCTGGCACTTGCTCATCGGCCTGGTGCTTAACCTGATCGGCACTGCGCTGATGTTTGTGGCCAATGCCTGGCTCACCTTCTCGATCAGCCCCGAATCGGGCGGGCAACCGCTTTACGATCAGGCCGGCGAATTTACCGGAACGCTCTGGCAAGCCATCAACAACGCCACCTGGTGGCCGATCAACATCCATCGGGTAATCGCCAACATCGCCTTCGGGGGCGCGGTGGTTGGGCTGTATGCGGCAATCCGCTTTCTCAATTCTCGCTCGGCGCAAGAGCGGGCTCATTACGATTGGATGGGGTATGTTGGCAACTTCATCGCCGTGATCGGATTGATCCCGCTGCCGTTCGCCGGCTACTACCTCGGGCGCGAAGTCTATGGGTTCAGCCAGCAGATGGGCGTCACCATGATGGGAGGCTTCCTGTCCTGGCTCTGGATCCTGCAGGCCATGCTGATCGCAGTGATCTTTCTCTCGGCCAACTACTACCTGTGGATTGGCATGGGGCGTATTCAGGGAGGCGAACGCTATCGGGGACGCATCAAATGGCTGCTCGCAATCCTGACCCTTGGCGTGCTGGTCTGGGCAACGCCCCATAATCCGGTCGTAACCCCCGAGGAGCAGGCACTGATCGGCGGAGCGTTCCACCCGTTGCTCGGTGTGCTGGGGGTGATGTCGGCGAAGAATACGGCCGTGAATCTAATGATATTGACCACCTTCGTCAGTTTCCTGTTCTATCGCCGGGCCGGAAAGGGCGAGCCGCTTCCTTTTGCTCGGCAGGGAAACACAGCGAAGATCGTCCTGATCGTTGTGTTGGTGATCACGGTCCTGCTGAGCCTGGCGCCGGCCGTGTATGTGTTGCGAGATGGCTTGGGCGAGACCTCGCGGCTGTTGCGGGTCGGCTTGTCCGCCCTGCACGGGTTGCTGCTGATTGTGGGTGTGATCCTGACCTTTCGTGACCGTGGCAGGCTGGGACAGTGGATCATCCTGAGCTCGGCGGCGGCGGTGGTGGTCTTCTTTGGCGTCTACGGCTATTTTGTGGAAGCCACAATTCGAATCGGCTTCTCGGTCTATCAGGTCTTGGCCGTGTTGACCGCCCTGATCAGCTCGACCGCGATCGACGTGTTCCTGTTCCGGGGCGCGCCCAGCCTGGGAACCATCGAATGGGGAAAGATCCCGGCCCGGGCTCAGTACGTGCTGATCCTGCTTGCGGTCGGGTTTACCTGGCTGATGGGGCTGATGGGCTACGCCCGCAATGCGATCCGCCAACACTGGCACATCTATGAGGTATTGCAGGACACCTCGGTCGACGCTTTCTCACCGACCCTCGGTTTCGCCGCCCGAGTGATCTCGGTTTGCGTCCTGGTGTTCCTAGGGCTGATGGGGTTCGTCTTCTGGTTGGGCAACCTCGGCGAGAAGAAGGCCCCGGCGGCGCTCCGTCCGGAGCCTCTCCCCGCAACTGACTGAATGGGCAATTCGCTTAAAGTAGCCGGCTTCATCGTGCTCGTCGTCGTCCTCATCGCTGGATTTGCATCTTTGATTCCTCAGCTGGAATCGCCGGCCCCTGAGGAGCTGGTGATCTCCGGCGAGCTCTCCGGTGCAGCGCTGGCCGACGTTGGAGAGGAAGTATTCAATTCGGCCGCGGCCGGATGTCTGGCCTGTCACGGGCTGGGCAAGCCAGGCCTGCGAGCTCCGGATCTGGCGGGGATCGGGGCAGCGGCCGGGGATCGGGTAGGGGGTCTTAGCTCCGAGCAGTACTTGCAACAGTCTCTGACTGAGCCTTGCGGCTACGTCGTCTCCGGCTACGACTGCATCATGCCTCAAACTCTGCAGCAGACCCTCGGGGAGGCGAAGCTCACGGCCCTAGTCGCCTTCCTGCAGAGTTTGGGAGGCGAGGTGACCGTCCGCTTGTCGGCCGAGGCAGCCCAGGCCGGCGACGGTGCAGCCGGCCGGGGAATCGCCGGGGTCACCGCCGCGGAAATCTTCACCAACGCCGGCTGCGTCGCCTGCCACAACCTGCCTGCCGTCGGGGCGGCCGGGCAGGTGGGTCCCAATCTGAACGACGTGGGATCGAGGCTCACGCCGGATGAGATCCGCCGCTCGATCCTGTTCCCCGACGAGCAGCTCGCCGAGAACTGTCCGACCGGACCGTGCCTGGCGGGCCTGATGCCGAAAGCATTCGGCGAATCTCTGTCGGCTCTCCAATTGGAAACTCTGGTGACGTACCTGAGCGAGCAAGGGGCGCCGTGAGCTTGGTGCGCAGGGCGGTCGGTCATAAGCTGGGTCAATTTGCGCTGGTGTTGATCGGCGCCTACCTGCTCTTCCGCCTTGGGGTCCCCTGGCTCTCGCGGACTTTCACGGGACAGTCGGCACCCGTACCGGCTCACCTGCTGTGGACGATCTACATGCCGATCGTGCTGCTGGTGATGCTGCTGTTTGTGTCTGCTAGTGAAGATTCCTGGCAGGAATTCCAGCGCCCGCTGCGAGAGCTCATCATCGAACAGGACCGCACCGCACTGATCTGGATGCGGAGAGTCGTGGGTATCGGATTGCCGCTGTTGGCCGGTCTGTTTGCCTACCTGCAGGTGCGCCCCGAGGTCAGCGCGCCCCCTGAGCTGCGATCGATCCACCCTGCGCCGCCTTCCCGGCTCACCTTCGATGGCCAGGCGATCGACTTGCGGACCGCGGTCAATCCGTTCCGGGGCGCAAGCGGGGCCGCCGATCCGGCTGCACTTGCGGAAGGCAAGGCGATCTACGGCCAGTTTTGCGTTTACTGTCATGGGGATAACCTGGCAGGGAATGGGCTGTTCGCCGGCAGATTACGACCTCGCCCGGCGGATTTCACCGATCCGGGCACGATTGCCCAGCTGCAAGAATCGTATCTTTTTTGGCGGATCGCCACCGGCGGCCCGGGACTGCCGTCGGAAGGCAAGGGTTGGAATTCAGCCATGCCGGCCTGGGAAGGCACCCTCGCGGCGGACGATATCTGGAAGGTAATCCTGTACCTGTACGACGCGACCGGCCAGCAACCACGCGCGGTAAGTGAGTCGTAGTTTGAGAACTCGGGCGAGATTGGCAGCCGCATTAATCCTTTCCGCCGCCGGCCTGGCGGCCGCCCGCAGTCCGCTTGGGGCCAGGCCATCTCCGGCCCTGCAGCCCGCAGCCGGTGAAGCGGTGTATCAGCAACGCTGCGAGATCTGCCATGGGGCAGCCGGGGACGGCAACGGGCCCGCCGCGGCGAGCATGGATCCGCGGCCGCGCGATTTTCGCCGGGGTTGGTACAAGATTCGCAGCACGGCCAACGGGCAGCTTCCGACCGACGAGGACCTGGTCCGGATCATCGCCGCCGGCATGCCGGGCACCACGATGCCGGGCTGGGGTGAAATACTCAGCCCGGATGAACTCCAGGCGGTCGCCGGATACCTCAAGGGGTTCTCAAGACGCTTCGAGCGGGAGACGCCAGAGGCGGTCTCGGTCGTTGCAGCTCCGGGCAGTTCGGAAGAGCGGATTGGCCGCGGCGCGCTGCTCTTCTCCGGCGCGGAGGCGGAATGTGCCAAGTGTCATGGCTTGGCCGGGCGAGGGGATGGGCCGAGCGCGGGCGAGCTGGACGACGATTTCGGTCATCCGATCGTACCGGCCGACCTAACCGCGCCGTGGACCTTCCGCGGTGGGCCGAGCGCAAATGATATATACCTGCGGCTAAAGACGGGCCTGACCGGGAGCCCGATGCCATCCTACGCCGAGGTCCTATCGGACGATGAGTTGTGGGACCTGGCTTACTTCGTCGACTCGCTCG
>CAYHSI010000003.1:0-29638 GCA_964359225.1 uncultured Anaerolineaceae bacterium | reverse complement strand
GCCATACCCGCAAATGGCCTGCTTGACTTCAAGCGGCGAGTACTCCTTTATCGGAATCCCGGCCTTCGCCAGGGCAAGCAGCGCGACCCCGGATGCCTGTCCGACACTCAAGGCAGTATTCACGTGCTCGCGCAAGAAGAGCCTTTCCACGGCACCCCCATCCGGGCGGTGCTCAGCAAGCAGAACGCCGAGTCGATCTGAGATTTCAAGTAACCGATTGGGGAGAGTGAGCTCGGGGCTGGTTTCGATCACCCCGAAATCTACCGCGACGAGCGATCCGTTCTCGACCTGCCGGACGATCCCGTAGCCCGTGCGGGCGGTACCTGGGTCGATGCCGATGACCAGCATGCCGGCGGCAGGTCTCGCCACTCAGGCGGGTTCAATCAACGCGACGGCCTCTTCGGTCACGTCCAGGTTCGAGTACACCCCCTGAACGTCGTCCGCCTCTTCCAAGGCTTCGACCATCCGCATGACCTGCAGAGTATCTCCGGGCGGCAGGGTCACCAGCGAGCTCGGCATCATGCGCGGTCTGGCTTCGGTTGGTTTGATTCCCATTGCCTTGAGCCGATCGCTGATCGCCTTGAAGGCGGCCACCGGGGCATGAATCTCGATGTCCTCAGGGCCGATGATCACATCCTCCGCTCCGGCTTCCACCGCAGCTTCGAAGAGTTTGTCCTGGTCTAGGCCCGCGGCCGGGACCGCGAAATAGGCCATCCGCTTGAACTGCCACGATACCGCGCCGGCCTCTGCCAGGTTTCCGCCGTACTTGGTAACGTGATGGCGCAGCTCGGCGACACTCCGATTCCGGTTGTCAGTGACCATCTCGATCAGCAGCGCAACCCCGTGCGGTGCGAAGGCCTCATAGGTAACTTGCTCGAAGGTAGTTCCCTCTTTGTCCTCGCCGGTACCCCGCCGGATCGCCCGCTCGATATTGTCCTTGGGCATGTTGGCCATCCGAGCCCGATCCACAGCCAGCCGCAAGCCGAAGTTACTTTCCGGATCTCCACCGGCTTCGCGGGCCGCGATGGAAATCTCACGCGCCAGGCGGGTGAAAAGACTGCCGCGCCGAGCGTCGTTGGCTTCCTTCTTTCGTTTGATCGTGGACCATTTTGAGTGTCCGGACATAGCCTTGCCTTCTAACCGGAAGAGGATTCCGCAGGCCACCCGATTATACCAACCGGGCTCACAGCCTCCAAATCGAGGTGCAGTCGGTCAACGGGCTGCACCCAGCAGTTCCCGCAGCTTGCGGATGGTCTCTACACTTTGGCCGCGGTAGTGGTTGTTGGCATAGACCAATACGACTTCGCTCTCGGCTTCCAGCCCGCGGATCTTCGGGACCCACTCGCCCAGCTCAGCGTCGGAATAAGTGTAGTCGTACCGTTCCCAGGCGTGTTCATGCTCCCACCACTTGTCGGCGTTGCGGCCGTGGAACCGCACGTAGGCCAGCGGACCGGTCGCGGTAGCCAGCGCCGGCATCAGTCCGTGCAGGTTCGGTTCATCGACCGAACAGTAACCCAACCCCAAGTCCGACAGCTGGGCGAAAGTCTGATCCGTGACCCAGGCTCGATCACGGAACTCCACCACGACCGGGAGCCCCGCCAGTCCCTCGCGTAGCTGCTCCAGATAGAGCCGGTTTTCGGCGCTCGGATGAAACGAGTGAGGGAATTGGGCGAGAATGCAGGCCAGCTTGCCCGAATCGATGAGCGGGCCTATTCCAGCGCGGAAGCCTGGGAAGTCCGGTGCGCCACGTTCGTGGGTGAGTTCGCGGTTGGCCTTCACCGAGAAGGTGAATTCGGGAGGCGTGCGCTCCACCCACCCCGCCACGGTTTTCTGCCCCGGCACTCGATAAAACGTGACATTGAGTTCAACGCTGTTGAACTCTTTGGCGTAATGGGCGAGCCACTCCCGGCGCGGCAGATCTGCCGGGTAGACCGGGCCAACCCAGTCGTCATAGGAGAACCCGGAAGTTCCAAACCGAATCACGGGATCAAGACTCCCGCGCCTTCGATTCTGGCAGCCTTGAGGTCCTGCAGCGCTTGGTTGGCTTGCTCGAGTTTGTAGAGCGTAATCCGAGGCCGAACCGGGATGGCCGCTGCGAGCTTCAGGAATTCCACACCGTCCTGGTAAGTGGCATTGGCTACGCTGCGGAGAGTCCGCTCCCGATCGATCAGCCGATAAGGCAACTCGGGTATCGGACTCATATGGATCGCGTTCGTAGCCAGAGTGCCCCCGCTGCGGAGCTTGGCCAGCATTACAGGAACGAGCGAACCCACCGGTGCGAAGATTACCGCCCGGTCGAGCAGGCTCGGCGGCTCGTCATCGACCCCACCCACCCAGGCCGCTCCGAGCTCGGTGGCCAGCTGCCGATGGCCGGAGCCGCGGGTGAAGACGTAGACCTCACAGCCCCAGTGTCTCGCCACCTGCAGAGCCAGATGCCCGCTGGCTCCGAAACCCACCAGGCCAATCCGCTCGCCGGGTTGCAGGTCGGCCTTACGAAGAGACCGGTAGCCCACGATTCCGGCGCAGAGCAGGGGGGCCGCTTGCTGATCTTGGATACCCGCCGGGATGTGCAGTGCGTAGTCGGCATTCGCCAGCACGAGGTCGGCGTACCCACCGTCGACATCGAAGCCGGTGAAGCTGGCTTGCTCGCAGAGGTTTTCCTCTCCCCGTCGACAGAACTCGCACTCTCTGCAGGCGCTGTGCAGCCAAGGGATTCCGGCCCGCTCGCCCAGAGCCCAACCGTGCACCCCTTCCCCGAGCCCGGCTACCACGCCGACCACTTGATGCCCAGGCGTAACCGGGAACCGCGGCGGCTTGATGTCGCCCTCGGCCAGATGCAGATCGGTGTGACAGACCCCGCAGGCCTTCACCCTCAGCAGCAGTTGGCCGGGGCCCGGCCGGGGATCCGGCCGCTCATCTATCCGAAGGGGCGAGTCGCCGATCGGCATGGCTCGATCCAGGCGTTGGGCTCTCATCGGCTGCCGAATGCAGACTCTCTTCCTAGCAGGCCTGAAACCTGGCTATGCTAGAATCGAGGCAGGGATGGCTCACGGACCGGCGGCCCTTCGCGAAGCCCAGCAGCTCGAGCGCCTGCTCGAAATCGGACGGAACCTCAGCTCCAACCTGGATCTGCCCTCACTCTTGGGTTCGATCATTGCGGTGGCCGCTGAGATTACCGGCAGCGAGGGGGCCTCCATCCTGCTCTATGATCCGGCGGCTCGCCTGTTGCGCTTTGAAGCCATTCCCCCCAACCAGAATCCGGCGCTCAAGAAGATCAGCGTCCCGGTCGACTCCAGCGTTGCCGGATGGGTCTTCAGCTCCGCCTCCCCGCTGATCATCAACGACGCCGGGTCGGATGCCCGGATCTACCGAGAAGTCGATCGGCAGATCCGTTTTGATACCCGCTCGATTCTAGGCGTGCCGCTCATTGTGAAGCAGGAACCGATTGGCGTCCTGGAGGCAGTCAACAAGCTCGCCGGTCAGGATTATACCGAGCCCGATCAGGTCGCTTTAGAGACCCTGGCGGCCCAGGCTGCGATCGCGATCGAGAACGCCCGGCTGCTGGCCAAGCTGCAAGCGGCGAATCTGGAACTGAACCGGTTAGACCGGATGAAGTCGGATTTCATTGCAATCGCCTCCCATGAGCTGCGTACCCCGCTTGGCCTGATCCTCGGCCACGCGACTTTCCTGACCGAACTGGTCGATGAACAGCATCGAGATCAGATCGAGGTGATCGTCCGCAGCGCGGAACGGTTGAAGGCCATCGTGGAAGACATGGCCCGCATCTCACACCAAGAGGAGGGTCAGTCACGAGTGCGCCGCCTACCCTTCTCGATGGGCATACTGATCGAGACCCTCGTGTCACGCTTTCGACAGCTGGCGAAAGAGAAAAAGATCGAGTTAGATTTCGACGCCCCCGCCGGGGAATCGCTCATGGTGGAGGGGGATCGGGACAAGATTGAGATCGCCTTGACCAATCTGATCCGCAATGCGATCGCCTTCACCGACGAGGGCGGTCAGGTGGGGGTGATGGCAGAGAGCTCCGAGGACTACATCAAAGTCTTCGTGGCCGATTCCGGCATCGGGATTCCGGCCGGTGACATCGACCGAGTGTTCCAGCGCTTCTACCAGGTTGAATCCCATCTGACCCGCAAGCACGGCGGGATGGGGCTGGGTCTCTCAATCGCCAAAGCGATGGTCGAAATGCATCACGGCCAGATCTGGTGCGAAAGCAAGGAGGGGGTGGGCAGTCTGTTCTGCATCATGCTCCCGGTGACCGCCGCCAAGGCCGAGGCCGCTTCCAAGGTCTTCAGCTCAGTCTAACCGGTCTGGACTGTCGGAGAGGCCTCAGGGGTATAATCCGATCGTCGGGGCGTGGCTCAGCCCGGTAGAGCGCACGGTTCGGGTCCGTGAGGTCGAGAGTTCAAATCTCTCCGCCCCGACCAGCAAGGTACTGGATGCGAGACTACCGAAGCCATCCGGGTTTCGGTGGTTTGTTTGTTACGCTGCGCAACTTCGCGATCATCCTCCTGCTCATCAGTCTGTGCGCCGCCTGCAGTGCCGGCGGCCCAACCCTGGAGGCGCGGGGCAAGCTGGTCTTTACCGAACACTGTGCCAGCTGCCACTCGCTCGACCCGGGAGTCGTCATCGTCGGGCCGCCGCTCGCCGGTTTGGTCGGCCGGGCGAACGCTCAAGGAACCGAGCCTCGGTCGTTCTTGGAACGGGCCATCCTCACTCCCTCGGCCGAGATCGTGCCCGGCTTCCAGAATCTGATGCCCGCAGACTTCGAGCGCCGGCTGAGCCCCTCGGATCGGGAGGCGCTGTTTGCCTTCCTGCTTACTCTCCAGTAGCGGCCGACCAATCAAAACCATGGTTGGAGACTGGCCTCATAGCCGGTCAGTTCGACGTAGCCTCGCCCGCTGACCGTGCCGGTCACCTCCACCGCCCCTTCCCAGTAGACGATCGACAGCCGGTTCTCCTGGTCCGTCAACAGGGGCCGCAGTTCGAGCTCCAACTGTTCGTCGAGCACCACGATCCGCCAACCGGACGGATACTCCGAATCGGACAGGCGGCTGCTCCAAGTCCCCAGTTTTTCGATCTGAAAATCCGCCGCAGCCAACCAGACAACTCGGCCGTCCTCCCCCACCAAGGTGCCTCCGCCGACCAGGACATCCTGGCCGGTTCGCACCTGATAGAGCATTAGCTCTCGACCATCGTCAAGCTGCAGCCCAAACCAGTCCCAGCCAGTAGCGCCGACGGGTAACACGCTGCTTCCCCACTCATGATCGAACCAGCTCGAGCCCTGGACCTCGAGCTGCTCTCCCCGCACCCAAAGGGTTCCGTCGGTCTGCAACGCCGTGAAGCTGAAGTAGTAGGTGGCGTCCGTTGATTCGACTCCCTTCGGGCTGAGGCCGCCCGGTCCGTGAGCGACAAGTGGGTGCTCGGCTTGCAGGCGAAGATCGAGTCCAATGTCCTGCTCGCGGGCCCGGAGCCGGAGGGTCGACCCCGCCGAATCGAGGGCCGCGACCGACCAATCTTCCAAGTACACCCGGTATGGCTCGCCGCTGGCTCCCGCCAACCCGTCCACCCCCCGGCTGAATCGCTCAAAGGCGCGATGCTCCCCGAGGGAGGCGTCGGTGAGCGCGAAATGCGCGAAGTAGATTTGATTCGTGCCAAACTGGGATGGACGCTGGGCGAGCCCGGGTGTCATCCCGCGGCGGAACAGGGTCAGCTGATAGCCATAGCGCTGGCCGATCTCCGATTCCAGGTTGCCAGTGTAGTACCACCACTCGGTCTGGAAGTCGGTGTGGGGGCCATGATCGCTCGGCGAACTGAATTCCAGAGGTTCGAGCGCGTCCTTGAAGTCTGGGCCACCGGCGGCAGGGGCCAAGCTGAGCGACGGCGGAGAGTCTGCTTCCAACTGGCAGCCGCTCAGCAGCCAAGCGATGCCAAGGCCGATTGCAACCTCAGCGGCGGCGAGGGCTAAGCGTCTCATAGCTGGCTATTCCTGAGCAAGGGCTTGAGCCAAGCTAAGTCGGCGCAGTCGGGCGGTCGGGTACACCGCGGCCGCCAGGGAGGCCCCGACCCCGACGAACAACGCCTGGACAAAGGGAAGCCACTGCCACTCGAGCTGGACCGTCCATCCAAAGGATCGCTCATCGATGACCTCGATGAGAAGCATAGCCAAGAGCAATCCGGTCGGCATTGCTAGAAGGGACGCCGTCAGCCCCATGAGTCCGCTTTCAATGAACACCAACCGCGCCAGGTCCGTGGGTGTCAGCCCGAGCGCGCTCAGGGTCGCGAGTTCGCGCGATCGTTCCAGCAGGAGCGCCAGGAGCGCGCCGAGCACTCCGAAGAATGCGACGACCACGGCCAGCAGACGCAGGGCAGCAGTGATGGCGAAGGTCCGATCGAAAATCGCCAGAGCCTGCTCGCGGACCTGAGCGTTGATCCGTACCTCGAGCCCGGTCCCCTCCAGGGAAACTCGAACCCGCTCGGCGAGTTCGGCCGGCTCAACCCCTGCTTCGGCGGTAATCCCGACCGACGAGACCGCCGGGTCGTCCCAGTTGACCAAATAGACTTCACGACTCATCAAGACCGTCCCACGGTCGGTCGAGTAGTCGTAGAACACACCTGCCACCGGGAATGGCTTTGCCCCGCGATCGGTGCTCAAAGTAATCGAGTGGCCGACCGGATTCCGGCTGGCCAGGCTCTCGCTCACCAGCACCGCACCGGCGCGCACTTGCTCCCATACTTCCGAGGCACTGCCGTGAGCGAGCCGATACAGATCGGCATCTCGAACTCGACTTGGGTCGACGGCCGAGAGATGGACTTCCCCGAACTCGCTATCGACCAACACCGCCCGTATGGCTTCAACAGCCTCCACCCCCGGCATTGCAGCCAACCGGGTCTCGAGCTGGGGAGAGAGCGAGGCCATCGGTCGAGTTCCACTGGTGGCCGGAGAACCGACGTACAAATCGGATCGCAAGGTCAGGTTCAGCCAGTTCTCGACCGTCGAGCGAAAACTGGCGATCATCAGGGTCACGCCGACTGCTACTGCCAAGGCCACCGTGAGGGCGGCCAACGCCGGACCGGTTCGGCTGCTATGGCGGGGCAGACTTCCCGCCGCGATCCGAACCAGCAGATGCTTTGGCGCGACCCGCGCCGCCAGGACCACCGCCCGGGTGGCAAGCGGAGCCAGTAGGGCGATCCCGGCCAGGATCGCCAGCATTGCGGCGAAACTCCACGTCAAGGACGATCGGCTGAGCCGGAATCCAAGCGCCCCAACGGAGGCGAGCCCGACTCCGGCGGCCGTGAGCGGGAGCAACCGGTTGGTAGCCCGTGCTTCGGCCGTACTTCGGCGCCACACCTCCACCGGGGGTACTCTGGCGGCCTCGATTGCCGGCGCCAACGCAGCCAGCAATCCGGCGCCGATCCCCAGCCCCGCCCCCTTGACTGCCAGGGCCGGGCTCAGCGGCATGTCCTGCACCGCGGTGAGAAAGTAGAAGTCTCGGATTGTTTGCGAGACCAGGTCGACGGCACCCCGAGCCATGAGAATGCCAAGGCCGATTCCGATTGCTGAACCAAGCAGCGCGAGGACTGCCGCCTCCGTGAGCACCATTCGAAGTATCTGGTCGCCGGTGCTTCCGATCGCCCGGAGAGTTCCCAGCATCGGTCGCCGGCGAAGGACGGAAAAGGTCATCGTGTTGTAGATCAGAAAAGAACCCACGACCAACGCCAGCAGGCTGAGGGCGGTCAGGTTCGTGCGAAAGGCCGCCGTGAGCTGATTGGCTGCCTCGACCTGCTGACCGGCAGACTCCAGCCGAACGCCGGCAGGCAGTTGGGAGGCCAGCTCGGCCGCCGAGCCGCCATCGAGGATCAAGTCGATTCGGCTCAACTTACCGATCATTCCCAGCAGTTCCTGAGCGCTGGCGATATCCATGACCAGCAGATCGCTAGACCCGAGCGCCGTCCTACCGGTCAACACTCCAAGGATGGTGACTGTGACCAGCCGATCCCCGGTCTGAACCTGCAGCCGGTCTTGTGGCTGCAGGGCAACCGAATCAGCGAACTGCTGGGTGATGACCGCCATGGCCGGCTCGGTCAAGAACGGGGCGAAACCCGGCTGGAACGCCGTGAGCAGGTCAAGGTCCGTCCGGAACGGGCCCTCCGCGAAGAGATCGATCCCTAGAACTCGGATCGGGCGCTGGCTCAGTTCGGGGAGAGCCGCGATCCCTTCCACGATCGGGGCGGCAGCCCGCAGGCCGCGGCCGACCCTCAACTCGGCGTAGAGGGACTCCGGCAGGCCGGCCGGCCCACCGACTACTCGATGAGTCGCGGCCCCCGCGACGGATTGGGCGCTGAGTTCGAACCCCAGCTGAGCGCTCGCATTGGCCAGGTCGATCGCGACCACGACCGCCACACCGAGCCCAAGGCTGAGCACGACCAACCCGGTCTGGAGTGGCCGCCGAATCAGATCTCGCACACCGGCCCTGATCAGGGTTCGCATGAGGAATGAGCAAGTCCCACCCGGCCGGCGAGCCTCGGGCGATCGATCTTACGATTCGAGTGGATCAGCATCGGTAACCAGCCGCCCATCGACCAGGGCCAGCCGCAGATCCGCCTCTGCGGCAATCCGATGGCTGTGAGTAGCGAGCAGCACAGTAACCGCACGCTCCCGCATCATGCGGCGCATTAACCCGATGACCGCCTCCCCGGTCAGGCGGTCGAGGTTGCCGGTGGGCTCGTCGGCTAAAACGAGAGCCGGCTGCTCGACCAAAGCCCGTGCGATGGCCACTCGCTGCTGTTCGCCCCCGGAGAGCCGGTCTGGAAAATCTGATTGCCGCTCATCCAGGTCGACTTCGCGGAGCAGGCGACGGGCCCGCTCGCTCGCCTCGGGCACCGGCCGTCCCGCCAGCTCTGCGGGCAGCCGGACGTTCTCCAACACGGTGAGAGTGGGGATCAAGTTGAAAAACTGAAAGACGAAGCCGATCTGCTGCCTGCGAAATAGGGCCCGCTGGCGAGGGCTCATTTGGGTTACGAGCTGACCGGCGATCCGGATATCGCCAGAGGTCGGGTCATCTAGCCCGGCGATTAAGTTGAGCAGGGTGGATTTGCCGCTTCCGCTCCGGCCCCGGACGACAATGATCTGGCCCGGGTAGATCTTGGCGTTGAGGTCGTTCAGGACGACCCGGGTTTGGCCGGCTTCTTGATAGATCTTGGTGAGATGCTCAAGCTCGACCAGCGGCCCCATCCTATGGCTGGGGGCCGGCTGCCAGGACCTCCGCCGAAACATTCCCGGCGAAACGGGAGAACCGCTCTCTAAACAAGCCGGCCAGTTGCCTGGCCTTTTGCTCGTAGGCGCCCGGATCTTCCCAGGTGGCCTGCGGGTTCAGTACGTTGTCCGGAACCTGCGGACAACGCTCAGGGACTTTCAGCCCGAAAAAAGGCTCGGTCTTGGTCGAGACTCGATCTAAATCGCCCTGGATCGCAGCTGCCACCATCGCCCGGGTATACGGGAGCTCCATGCGGCGGCCGACGCCGTAAGGACCTCCAGTCCAGCCGGTGTTAACCAGCCAAACCGCGGCCTGGTGCCGTTGGATCTTTTCTGACAACAGATCGGCATAGCGGGTCGGATGGAGGGCGAGGAACGGCTCGCCGAAACAGGCCGAAAAGGTCGCCTGCGGCTCCTGGCCCAAACCCTTCTCGGTGCCGGCGAGCTTGGAGGTGTATCCGGCCAGAAAATAGTACTTCGCCTGTTCCGGAGTCAGCCGTGAGATCGGCGGCAGCACTCCCGAGGCATCTGCGGTCAGGAAGAACACCGTGGCGGGGTGACCCCCGCTCCCCTCCGGGACATAGTTCTCAACCGCCTCCAAGGAGTAACCGGCCCGAGTGTTCTCGGTCAGGCTGTCGTCATCCAGGTCGACCCGGCGGCTGGTTTCGTCCATGACGACGTTTTCCAGCACGGTGCCAAAGTCATGAACTGCCTCCCAGATCACCGGCTCGTATTTCGCGCTCAGGCGGATGGTCTTTGCGTAGCACCCGCCTTCGAAATTGAAGACGCCGTTGTCGCTCCATCCGTGTTCGTCGTCGCCGATCAAGCGTCGGACTGGATCCGAGGCTAGGGTGGTCTTCCCCGTTCCAGACAAGCCGAAGAAGAGCGCCACGTCGCCGGCCGGTCCTTGGTTGGCGGAGCAGTGCATGGACAATACGCCTAGCAACGGCAGCCTGTAATTCATCACCGTGAAAAGGGACTTCTTGATTTCCCCCGCGTAGCTCGTCCCCCCGATCAGGGCGAGCCCCCGTTCAAAGTTCAGGACGATGAAGACTTCCGAATGGGTTCCGTCGCGGGCCGGATCCGCCATGAATCCTGGCGCGTGCAGCACCGTGAACTGGGGAACGTGATCCACCAAACTATCTGCCGGAGGTCGCAGAAACAGGTTGCGGGCGAACAGGCTGTGCCAGGCGCTCTCACTCACCAGCCGGATCGGGATTCGAAACTCGGGCAGGGCCCCGACCGCCAGGTCTTGAATGTAGAGCGGCTTCGAGTCGAGATAGCGGGCTACTCGCGCATGCAGCGCCTCGAAGCGGTCCGGCTCGAAGGGCTGGTTGACATTTCCCCACCAGACCTGCTCGGTGCTCGAGCCCTCGCGGACCACGAACTTATCCTTCGGTGCCCGGCCGGTATGGGCGCCGGTTCGGACGACGATCGCCCCGGAATCTGAGATCTGGCCCTCTGCCCGGCGGGCGATGTGCTCGACCAGCGCCGGGGCCGGCAGGCTCCAATAGACTTCATTCTTGTGGTTCAACCCGTGGTGTTCGAGTCCGTAGGTGGCAAGCGACTCGGCCATAGGCGACCGATCTTATCATGGACGGCTCACGGTCCATGAGCGCCGGCCCGCTTAGCTGCCGAGCTCGATCGTGGCGCGGTCGAGCACTTCGTCTGCCAGGTTGATCGCCTCGACCGAGATCCGGTCGCCGGTGATTTCCAGCAATACGAAGTGAGTCTGCATCGCGAAAGTTTGACTGCCGGGAACAAGCCCGGTCTCCGGGTACAGGGTCCGCGAGCCACCGCCGCTGACAACATAGGTCACGCCATTGAACAGAATGCGCTCGAAGTTGTGGTCGTGCCCGGAGAGGACTAGCGGAACCCCGGCGGCTTCAAATCGGGGCAGCCATTCGCCGGCGAGCGCCTTG
This sequence comes from uncultured Anaerolineaceae bacterium, assembly GCA_964359225.1. GTDB lineage: Bacteria > Chloroflexota > Anaerolineae > Anaerolineales > E44-bin32 > JADFRG01. The sequence goes on along the minus strand of CAYHSI010000003.1, from coordinate 18,442 downwards.
CCATCCTCCCGATGGAGCCCGCTGGTGAACGGCGGGGTGTGGAAAACGGGAATTGAATAGCGGAATCCCGGGTCGGCCAGCCGCTGATCCAGCCAAGCGGTCTGCTGCGTTCGGCCTCCGACACCGTGGAAGGTTTGCGAGTCAAGCATCAAGAACTGGATCCCGGCCGCCGAAAAGGAATACCACCACTCGTTGGCGCTACCCTGAATTCCGACGCCGGCAAAAGCATACCGGTAGAAGGGCCGGTCCAGCCAGTAGGTTTCCCGGTCGTATTCATGATTGCCGGGGACCGGGTAGACCGGCAGAGTGGTCAGCAGCGGTGCCAGGCTCAGGAAGTATTTCTTGGCGTACCCCTCGAACACGTCCTCTTCTTCATGGACTCGATAGGCCAGGTCTCCGGTGTGGAGCACGAAATCCAGCCGGTAGCTGGCCATGAGTTCGGCGAGATCGTGAGTGACCGACTGGCCAAAGCCGCTGTCCCCGATGACCCCGATCCGCAGCTCCGGCGGGTCCAAAGCGGGGGTTTCAAATACCAGATCGCCCCAGCGGCTGCCAAAGAGCCAGGGGGCACGCAGATCGGCCAGGCTCTCCCCCAGCCCGACCCGCACTTGATACTCGGCTCCAGGGGTAAGTCCAACGAGTTCGATCTGATGTCGGTTACTTTCTCGGTCGAGCGCTTGGAGGAACCAACCGGCAGCCGCGGTCGCAATCGGCCGATACAGCAAGAACCCGGCGGCAGGCGTCTCCAACTCAAGGAACAAGATTGCCGAATTGGGAGTGACATGGCGCAGGGTCAACGGAATTCGGTAGCCGACCTGGGCGGCCGCGGTGGTGTAGCCGATCTCGGTTGCGGGAGTGGCCGTCGGGATCGCAGTGGCCGTAGCCGTAGGGTTCGGCGACGGGGTCGGTTCCGGCGGCTGCTCGGTGACCAGCCCAGGGACAGCCGAAGGGAGCAGGCTGGGAATCGGAGATGGCGCAAGGGTGGCAGGCGGAGGGGCTAGGGTTTGGGCAGGGTTAAACGGCAGGTCTGCTCTGGAGCAAGCCAGAACTGTCAGGCCCCCGACCAATGCCAGTCGGGAAAGTCCTTTGAGTCTGAATCCGATCAACCCATTTCCCTCTTGACCGCCTCCCACAGCCGGTTCATCTCCTCCGGGGGCAAGTCTTCGAGCCGGGAACCCTGTTCGCGGGAGAGAGCGGTCATCCGGTCAAATCGAGACCGGAATCGCTGATTGGCCTGGCGCAGCTCGGACTCCGGATCCGCGTCTAGCCAGCGAGCATAGTTGACGACCGTAAAGAGCAGGTCTCCGATTTCCCGGGCCCGGGCCTCCGGGTCGGCGGCTGCGTCGATCTCATCCAGCTCTTCATGGATTTTCACCCGGACCCCGGCTGCGCTGGGCCAGTCGAAGCCGAGCCGGCTGGCCCGGCCCTGCAGTTCGGCAGCCTGGGCCAGAGCAGGGAAGGAATGTGGTACGCCCGCCAGCGGGCCGGTCCCGGTCTCCTGCTCCTTGAAGTGCTCCCAATTCCGCAGGACCTGGTCGACGCCGCTGACCTGCAGGTCGCCGAAGACATGCGGGTGACGCCGGATCAGCTTGACTTGAATCCCGGCCACCACATCCGCCATCCTGAAGTTGGATTGTTCCGTGGCGATTTGAACCTGGAGCACGATTTGGAGCAGCAAATCTCCGAGCTCTTCTTTCAGGCCGTCAAGGTCATCTTCGTCCAGGGCGGCCAGCGCCTCATAGGCTTCTTCCAGCAGGTGCTTGCGCAGCGACTGATGGGTTTGCTCCCGATCCCAGGGGCAACCGTCGGGTGCCCGCAGCCGGGCCACGGTGTTCTGCAGCGTCTCAAATGAAGAGTCGAGCGGCAGGGCCGAAACGTACAAGCTGGTGAGATCCCCGATCGAGTTGCTTCGATCGATTTCATAGAGCTTGACCCACTCGACCCGTTCATCGGCCAGGCTTGCCCGGTGGATCAGGGCGACCGGATGCTCTTCCGGATACTGATTCATCAGCGACAGCTTAAGTTCTCCGGCCAGGAACGGGGAGTGGAGCTGGCACACCAGCGCCCCCAGGTCCGGGGGAAACGGTGGATGATGCCCGGCTGCCAGGCCGATCGCGTCGACGATCACCAGCCCGTCGAGCGCATCCAGGCCGAGGGCGGCCAGGCTCGGTTCAATGAAACTGATCCCAGGGATCAGCCGGAGTTTGATTCCGGCCTGGCGCAGCCCTTGAACCGTCGCTTCCCCGACGCTGGGATCGCCGGGCACCGCGTACACTGCGCCGGGTGACAGCCTGCTCAGCCGATCGACGATGGCCCGGTATACGTCGCTGAAGTCCGAGTAGCGTTCGTAGGTATCGTCGAACGAAACCAGCTCAAGGTCTGGAGGCAGGCCGGCGACCGCGGGGTGAGTTGCGGTCCGCAGGTAGACCGTGCCGGCAGTTTCCAGGGCGTTCCAGGCCTCTCGGGTGATCATCCGTGGATTGCCCGGTCCGAGACCGACTACAGTTAATCTCTGCTCAGTCAAGCCAACCTCCTCAAAACGATCAAGGCCGAGGCGATCGTCCCGCCTCGGCCTTGGTTGGGGCCATCTTTCCGGAGCCGACCGGTACCCGAAGCTCAGCGCTTGGTGTAGGTCGGAGCCTTGCGTGCCCGCTTGAGGCCGGGCTTCTTGCGTTCCTTAACCCGCGCATCTCGAGTCAGCATACCGGCCTGGCGCAAAATCGGACGCAGGGTGGCATCCATCTTGACCAATGCTCGCGCCACCCCATGCTGGACGGCAGTCGTCTGACCGGATACTCCGCCGCCCGATACTGCGGCCGAGATGTCCAGTTTCCCTTCGTACTGCACCGCCCGCAGCGGAGCCAGCACCCGATCCAGGTCTCCAAGCCGCGGAAAGTATTCCGCTCCAGGTTTTTCGTTGATCACGATCGCCCCACTCCCGGAAACGATCCGGACCCGAGCAGTGCTTTCCTTTCTCCGTCCAATCCCTTCATAGTATCGATCGGTCATCATTGGGCAACCTTCTTACTCGCAAGTACGACCTCAACCGGCTGTTGCGCCGAATGCGGGTGGTCGGCGCCGCGATAGATCTTGAGCTTCCCGATCAGCTTGCGGCCGTATCGATTGTGCGGAAGCATTCCCCAAACGGCCGCCCGGATGGCCCGCTCCGGGGTGTGCGCCAGCTGATCACGCAGCGAGACCTTCTTGATCCCGCTAGGGTAACCGCTGACCCGATAGTAAAACTTCTGGTCGAGCCGCTTCCCCGACACTTGAATCTTGGAGGCGTTGATCACCACCACATGATCCCCGACCTCGGCCCCAGGCGTGAAGGTCGGCTTGTCTTTTCCGAGCAACCGCCGAGCCACCTGGGTCGCGAGCCGGCCCAAATTCTCGCCGGCCGCGTCCACCAGCAGCCAATCCTGCTTGAGCTCACTTCGTTTCGGATGAAATGTTTTCTGCAAAGCTGCCTCGCTACTCCGGGTACGTCACTTCTTCAAGGCAAAGTCCGCGGGCCGGCGCCGGCCGGCCTGGCCAGACCTGGCCTGGATTCTGGATCCTGCCCTCGATTTCTTCCGGCTCGGCAAGCCCTCGACCGACCCCCACGATCGCGCCCACCATCCGCCGCACCATTCGATTGAGGAACGAGTCCGCCTCAACCCGCAGGCAGAGTTGGTCGCCCTCCCGGCTCCACTCCGCGGTCCAGAGCCTGCGGACGGTGTTCCCGCCGGGCCTGGTCGGACGTCCGAAACTCCCGAAATCATGCTCCCCGACAAACAATCGACTGGCTGCCGCAAGCCGTTCGAGATCCGGTTGGGGCCAGACCCGCCACGCGAACCGTTCTACCAGCGGGTCTGCCCGCTCGCTCAAGAGCAATCGGTAGGAGTACCGGCGCCGCAGTGCCGAGAACCGCGGATGAAAACCGCTCGGCGCCAGCTCGGTCGAGCGGACGGCCAGATCGGAGGGCAGCTGCGAATTGATCGCATCGGTCAGCCGATCCGGCCCGCGACCCCAGGACAATTCATAGTCGATCACCTGGCCGAGCGCATGCACGCCTGCGTCGGTGCGCCCCGCCGCACGAAGCGATCCTGCCTGCCATCCTAGTTTGCGGAGAGCCTGCTCCAGCACACTCTGAACGCTGCGGGAGCCTTCCCGCTGACGCTGGAAGCCCAGGAAGGCGGTGCCATCGTAGGCGACAATCGATTTGTAAAGAGCGGGTTCGGCTCGAGTCCCCAGCCGCTATTCTTCCACCAGCTCTAAAAGCACCATCTCGGCCCCGTCACTGGTGCGGGGGCCCAGCTTCAACATCCGGGTGTACCCGCCCGGTCGATCCTGAAACCTGGGAGCCAGGTCGTCAAACAGCTTCTTGACCACCTGCGGGTCGTTGAGGCGAGCAGCTGCCAGTCGGCGGGCGTGGACCTGCTTCTCCTGCCCGGCCCGCTTGGCGAGCGTGATCAGTCTCTCCGAATCCCCGCGAATCGCGGCGGCCTTGGCCTTGGTCGTCCGGATTCGTTCGCGACGTAACAGCTCGGTGATCAGGTTGCGCCTCAGCGCGTTTCGATTTCCGGTGGACCGATTAAGTCTGCGACCCCCTACTCGATGCCTCATCCCTCGGCTACCGCCGTTTCCGGTTCAAACTCTGCCGGCGTCTCGTCGCTGAGATATCCCTTCTCCCGCAGGCGCTCTTTCAATTCATCCAGGCTCTTCTCCCCAAAATTTCGGATCGAGAGCATGGCGTCCTGCCCCTTCTCGAGCATGTCCAGCACTTCGCCCACGCTGGTGATCCCAGTCCGCTTCAAAGAATTGAATACCCGGACCGAGAGATCCAGGTTCTCGATCGGGATCTCATAGACCTCGCTAGCCATCTTGGGTTCTTCTTCGCGGGTGGCGGCCGCGATCAAGCTCTCTTCAGTCACGCCTGCCAGGTCGCGCAAGTGCGCGATCAGAATGGTGGCGCTGCGGCTGAGAGCCTGCTCGGGTCGGAGCGTCCCATCGGTCCAGATCTCCATGCTCAGTCGATCGAAGCTGGTATCCTGGCCCACCCTGGCCTGACCCACCTCGAAGTTCACCTTGCGGACCGGACCAAATAGCGCATCGGTCGGCAGCTCTCCGATGGGCAGCCTGGCCCGCTCGTCGGAAGGCGAATAACCCCGGCCGCGCTCGACATTCAGCTCGATTTCCAGATTGGCCTTATCATCGTCAACGGTGAACAGATAGAGCTCGGGATTGACGATCTCGACCTCGGCCGGGGCGATGACGTCGGCCGCCGTCACGACCCCCTCTCCGCGTACTTCGAGCCGTAGCCGGGCCGTTTCCCCTTCGTGCAACACGAGCCGCAGCTGCTTGAAGTTCAACATGGCTTGGACCACGTCTTCCCGAACGCCGGGAACTTCGGAAAACTCATGTTGAACGTCGGAGAACCGGACCGAAGTGACCGCGGCCCCCTCCAGCGAGGAAAGCAAGACCCGCCGCAGGGCGTTCCCAAGCGTGATCCCGTACCCGCTCTCCAGCGGGCTGATAATGAATCGGCCGTAGTTTCGAGCGATAGCGTCGCGCTCGATCTTCGGCATCACCATATTCATGCTGAGTGGCACTGCCCCCCTCCCCGAGACCCGAGTCTCACTGTGCAATTGGTGTGGTTTGTCATTGGAATTGGCTGGTATGATCCGCAGGCGGCGGCCCTTACCTGGAGTAGAACTCCACGATGAGCTGCTCATTCAGGTTGGCGTCGATATCTCCCCGTTCCGGATTCTGAATCACCCGGGCGCTCAGACTGGTCGAGTCCCGCTGGAGCCATTTCGGGGCGGCCCGGCTCTCTGCGGATTGAAGTAGTTCTTTGAAGTAGGTGCGCTTGCGCGAACCCTCCCTGACCTCGATCACGTCTCCCGGCTTGATCAACATGGACGGAATGTCGGTTCGACGTCCGTTTACCGAGAAGTGTCCGTGGGTGACCAGCAGCCGCCCCTGGGCCCGACTCTCGGCGAAGTTCAGGCGGTACACGACGTTGTCCAATCGGCGTTCGAGCATCCCCAGCAGGTTCACCCCGGTCATTCCCCGGGTCTGGAGCGCCGCCGCATAATAGCGGCGGAACTGGCGTTCGGTCACGTTGTAGACTCGGCGGGTCTTCTGCTTTTCCCGCAGCTGGCGCCAATACTCCGAAACTCGGCGACGCCGCCATTGGGCCTGACGGCCATGGTCCCCCGGCGGGTATTCCCGCCGCTCGAACGCGCACTTAGGGGTGTAACAGCGCTGTCCTTTGAGGAAGAGCTTCTCGCCCTCGCGCCGACACAGTTTGCACACAGAACCGGTGTATTTCGCCATGATTCCTTTCCGCTCGCCTGTTCGCTGAGTTCCGATCGCCAGAACGGACCGGCTCAGACTCTCCGCTTCTTCGGGGGTCGACACCCATTGTGAGGGATGGGGGTGACATCGCTGATCGAACGAACCCTCACCCCGGACGACTGGATCGCCCGGATCGCCGATTCCCGCCCTGGTCCGGGACCGTTGACGAAAATGTCCACTTCCTGGAGACCCAGGTCTCTGGCCGACCGGATCGTGACCTCCGCCGCAGTTCTGGCCGCAAACGGGGTACTCTTGCGCGAGCCCTTGAACCCGCGCGATCCGGCGCTGCCCCAAACCACTGCGTTACCTTGGGGATCAGTGATGGTGATGATCGTGTTATTGAATGTGGCGTGAACGTAAGCCCTCCCGTGCGAGAGGGTCCGTCTCACCTTGCCTGGCTTGGCTTCTCTGCGGGCCATCCTTGTCTCCCGTTACTTCTTCTTCGTGCCGCGGCGCCGACCCTTACCGGCAACCGTCTTCTTAGGACCCTTGCGAGTGCGGGCATTAGTACGAGTACGTTGGCCCCGCACCGGCAGCGACCGCCGATGGCGTTGCCCGCGATACGCTCCGATGTCCACCAGCCGTTTGATGTTCATCTGCACTTCCCTGCGCAGGTTTCCCTCCACTTTCAAGTTCTGGGAAATGTGATCGCGCAGCGAACCGATTTCGGCTTCAGTGAGATCGCGTACCCGCGTGTTTGGGTCGATACTGGTCGCGGCCAGCGTCTTCAAAGAGGTGGTGCGGCCGATTCCGTGAATGTAGGTCAGTCCGATTTCCACCCGCTTATCCCGTGGGAGGTCAATCCCTTCAATTCGGGCCATAAGCTAACCCTGCCTTTGCTTGTGCCGCGGGTTGTCGCATATTACGTACACTGTTCCCCGGCGCCGCACGATCTTGCACTTGGGGCAGCGCCTGCGCACCGATGCAGAAACCTTCACAGCTTCTATCCTCTCGCGATTGCCGGCTGGCCGACAAAATATTGATTATACCCGCTTCCATTCAGCGTGTCATCCAACACAGTGAGAATCCGGGGTCCCTCGTGGGTGACCGCTACCGTGTGCTCGAAATGAGCCGTCAGCCGGCCGTCGGCCGAGGCGACTGCCCAACCGTCGGGCAGTACCCGGGTCTCCGCCGATCCGGCCTGGACCATCGGCTCCAGGGCGATCGTCATGCCTGCCTTCAGCAAGATTCCTTTCCCGCGAGTCCCGTAGTTCGGCACTTGGGGGTCCTCATGCATCTGTCGACCCACCCCATGTCCGGTGTATTCGCGGACCACATTGAATCCGTTCGCCTCGACGTGGGTCTGAATCGCGGCAGAGACGTCGCCGGTTCGGTTGCCCTCCCACATCTGATCGATCCCGAGGAACAGGGCCTCGCAGGTGACGTCCACGAGCCGGCGGGCCTGCTCCGAAATCTCCCCCACCCCGACCGTGAGCGCCGAGTCCCCGACATACCCGTCCACGATCGATCCGCAATCGATGCTGACGATGTCACCTTCACGCAGACGGCGCTTGCCAGGGATAGCGTGCACCAGCTCATCATTCACCGAGACCGTCGTCGTGGCCGGGTAGGGGAAAACTCCAGGGACTCCCAGGAAGGCCGCGGTCGCCCCGTGGGCCCGCAATACTTCGGCCGCCACTTCATCGATCTCGCGGGTCGTCACACCCGGAGCTACAACTCCGACCGCGGCGGCCAGGGCCAGCGCGTTCACCCTACCGGCTTCCCGCATCGATTCGAGTTCGGCCGGACTCTTCAACACGACCCCCCGGCGCAAGTTCAACGCCCAGCCTCCTGTCCCAGGATCGCCAGAATCTCGGCTGTGACCGCGGCCATCGGCTGGTCGCCGTCGACCACTTGCAGCACTCCCCGGGCGCGGTAGAACTCAACCAAGGGTGCAGTAAGGCTCTCGTACACCTGTACCCGCTTGCGGACCGTCTCCGGTAGGTCGTCCTCGCGCTGAAATAAATCCGATCCATCGACGTCACAGATCTCCGGCTTTTTCGGCGGGTTGTAAACCAGGTGATATACATGGCCCGATTTCTGACACACTCGCCGTCCAACCATCCGATCGACCAATCGTTCGATCGGGACCCGGAGGTGGAGGGCCGGGCCAACCGACGCACCCATTTCTCTGGCGATGACTTCAAAGGCATCGGCCTGGGGGATGGTGCGGGGAAACCCATCCAGGATGGCCCCCGCCCTCGCGTCGGACCGTTCTAACCGGTCACGCACCATGCCGATCGTCACCTGGTCTGGCACCAGCTCGCCACGATCGATATAGCGCTGCGCTTCGATGCCGAGTTCAGTGCCATTCTGAATTTGCTCGCGAAACAGGTCCCCGCTGGACACGTGCGAAAGCGCGAGAGCCGCGCTCAGCCGCTTGGCCTGGGTTCCCTTCCCGGCCCCAGGTACCCCCAATAGCACGACGTACAACATTGACCTAGCGAACCAGCAGGGCCGAGTCGTAGCCCCGCAATTTCAACTCGGCCTCGATGTTTCGATACGTGTCTCGAATCACTCCGACAACAATGAGCAAGCCTGCGGAGGTGACCAACTGAAGCCCCGACTGTTGGCCCCCAAGTGGGTAAATCACTCCGACCAGGAAGGGCATGATGGCAACCACACCCAGGAAGAGGGCACCGGGCAGGGTGATTCGACGCATGACCCGGGTCAGGTAGCGTTGGGTCGCGGCCCCCTTCGTGACGCCGGGGACTTGAGCTCCTGACCGCTTCAGGTTCTCACCGTAGTTCTGCTGTTGGAAGAGGACATCGGTGTAGAAGAAGGTAAAGCCCACCACCATGAAGAAGTACAGGATCCAATAGGTGCTGTTCAACCCTCCAAAATTGGTCTGCAGCCATTCCCCAACCCGAGCCACGAATTGAGAGCTTGAAGCAACGAAGAACTGGGCCAACACCGCCGGGAAGGTCAGGATCGATTGGGCGAAGATAAGGGGAATCATCCCGGCCATGTTGACCATGAGCGGCAGGGTGCCCTTCACCGGCATCGACATCCGGTTTCCGACCCGGCGCCCCGGGTACATCACCGGCACGTGCCGCCTTCCCTCCTGCACGAACACAATCACGAAAATCATGAGCACCGTGATGAAGATGAAGAAGCCCAGAATCGCAAATCGCTGCTGCTGGTTTTCCAGCAGCTGGCCGAGGTTCGACGGGATGCGTGAGACGATCCCGGCAAAGATGATCAACGACAAGCCCTGGTTTCGGATCCCATGTTCCGAGATCAACTCACCCAGCCAGATCGCGAACATCGTCCCGGCGGTCATGGTCGAAATGATGGTCAGGGTCGGCAAGTTGAAGCCCAAATTGAAGTTCAGGATATTTTGCCCGGCAAACTGCTGGAACAGCCGGATTTGTCCAATCGCCTGGAGGGCTGCCATCGGGATCGCCAGGTAGTAGGTCCACTTCTCCATCCATTTGCGACCCTCCCGCGGATCCTCCTCCATGCGGGCCTGCAGCGGTGGGATGATCGGGACCAGAATTTGCAGGATGATCTGGCCGGTGATGTAGGGATAGACCCCCATCGCAAGCACCGAGAAGTTCGACACAGTTCCGCCGGAGAGCAGATCCAGCAGCCCAAACAGAGTCTGGCCGCCTCCTGCCTGGGAGAACATCTGGGCGATCGCCTGGCGGTTCACATCAGGAACCGGGACGTGGGCCGCCAGCCGGTAGATGGCGAGCAGACCGAGGGAGATCAACAACCGGTTGCGGATGTCCGGCGAGATCCACAAGAACCGCAATCGTTTCATCGGGTTGAGCAACCCTGGCAGGTCAGGCCGGTGTGAGCAGCCGGATCGTTGCGAGTCATGATGATTCCAAAAGTTCGACCCGGCCGCCCGCCCGCTCGATCTCGGCCCGGGCGGTCGTGGTGACTCGATGGGCCCGAATGGTCAGAGCCACTTTCAGCTTGCCGCGTCCCAGAATCACGACCGGTCGGAGGGTGTCCCGGATCAGGCCGGCCGCGTACAACAAGGCCGGGGTGATCTCAGCTCCGGCCGCGAAGCTGCCCAGCCGGTTGAGATTGACTTCATGCCACTCGACCCGCTGCAGGTTGGTAAAGCCGCGCTTGAAAGGAAGCCGACGGTAGAACGGCAAGTTGCCCCCCTGCCGATAAAGATGGCCCCCTTCCCCGGCCCGGGCTCCCTGACCCTTGGTCCCTCTCCCGGCGGTCTTCCCCTGACCGGCGGAAATGCCGCGGCCCACCCGCTTAATGCGCCGGCGAGATCGCGGCCGGGCCTGCAGGTCATGCAACTTCATGCTTCTTCCACCTTCAGCAGGTGCGGAATCTTAGCGATCATGCCTCGAATGGCCGGTGAATCCGCCACTTCCACAGTTTGGCGAATCCGACGAAGCCCCAAGGCGCGGACCGTCCGCTTCTGGCGCAGCTCGTATCCGATCGGGCTTTTGATCAAGGTGAGCTTAATGCTTGCTTTCGCCATCCTTGCCTCTCAGCCAGAACGGGGTGACGGTCTTGACGTCCTTGCCTAGGAATGCTGCCACTTCTTTGGCCCGCTTCAGTTCCCGGAGACCCTTGAGGGTAGCCTCGGCGACATTTAAGACATTCGCGCTGCCGAGCGACTTGGTCAACACATCCCGAACCCCGGCGGCCGAGAGCACTGCTCGGACTGCGCCGCCGGCGATCACGCCAGTCCCAGGCGAGGCCGGCTTGAGCAGCACTTTCGCGCCGCCATGCTCCGCCAGGACTTCATGCGGAATGGTCGTGCCTTCCATCGAGAACGGCTGCATGTCTTTGCGGGCCCGCTCGGAGGCTTTCCGAATCGCCTCAGGGACCCCGCGCGCCTTGCCAATCCCGAGTCCGACCCGACCGTGATTATCGCCGACTGCGACTACGACTCGAAAGTGAAACTGCCGGCCGCCTTTGACGACCTTCGCCACCCGAGCGATATCAATGACCCGCTCGTCAAACTCCGCGCGTTGCTCTTGCTCTTTGAATCCCCGCCTCACAAGCCCTCCCTCAGAATTTCAACCCTGCTAGGCGGGCGGCCTCGGCGACCGCCTTCACCCGGCCGTGGTACCGGTTTCCGCCCCGGTCAAACACTGCCCGATCCATCCCGATTGCCTTGGCTCGCTGGGCGAGCAACTCTCCCACCAACTTGGCCTGTTCGAGTTTTCGCAGTCCGGCCGCCTTGGGGCGAAGCTCGGGATCCACGGTTGAGGCCGAAACCAACGTATGGCCGCGGCTGTCGTCAATCAACTGGGCATAAATCTGGTCCAGACTGCGGAAGACGTTGAGCCGCGGGACCTGGGGCGTCCCGCTCAGCTTGGCCCGAACCCTGCGCTGCCTGCGCTGGCGGGCCACTGCCCGAGTTGCGCTAGCCATGGGTTATTGGGTCACCTTCCCGGCCTTGCCCGCCTTACGCCGGACGTGCTCGCCATGATATCGAATTCCCTTGCCTTTATAGGGTTCGGGCGGACGGACGTTCCGGATGTCGGCCGCCACCTGCCCCACCAACTGCTTGTCATAGCCCAAGATCCTGACGACGTCTCCCTTGGCTTCGACTTCGAACTTGATCCCGGGGGGCGGGGTGACTTCGACCGAATGGGAGAAGCCTACGTACAGCATCAGGGTCGAGCCCTTGAGCTCAGCCCGGTAGCCGACCCCCTGGATCTCGAGGGTCTTCGTGAAACCCTTTGTGGTGCCCAGGATCATGTTGTTCAGCAGCGCCCGGGTCATCCCATGCAGGGCTCTGACACTCGGCTGGTCCGAATTGCGGGCCACATGCAGGATGCCCTGCTCTTCGGTAATCGTCATCTCCGTTCGAAACTCCTGCTCGAGCTCCCCTTTGGGTCCCTTGACCCGGACCCGCTGGCCCTCGATCCGGACTTCAACTCCCTCGGGGATAGGTACCGGCGACCGACCAATGCGCGACATGGCTCAGCTTCTCGGCCTCACCATACTTCACAGAGTAACTCGCCGCCGACGCCGAGCTGGCGCGCCCGAATACCGGTCATCACTCCTTTGGGAGTGGTCAGAATGGCGATCCCCATCCCCGACCGGACCCAGGGGATCTTGTACCGGCTGACGTAGGTCCGACTGCCGGGCCGGCTGATTCTCCGCAGGCCGGTGATCACGGGTCGCCGCGCCCGGCGCTCCCCAACGTACTTCAATCGGATCCGCAGGATGGGGTGTTCGTTCTCCTGGGCGCTCTCGAAGCTCATAATATAGCCTTCTTCCTTCAGGATCCGGGAAATCTCCAACTTAAGTTTGGAGCTAGGCATCGACACAAGCTGCTGGCCGGCCAGCAAGCCGTTGCGCACCCGGGTTAGCATGTCGGAAATCGGATCGCTGATGGTCATTGCTCGTGCTCCGGGTAGAGCTTCTCCTTCTCCAGAGTGATCCGGCCTACCACGATGCCTTCACCACGCCCGGGATATTCCCCCGCAGCGCCTGCTCGCGGAAACATATCCGGCACAGGTCAAATCGGCGGTAGTAACCGCGGGGACGCCCGCAAATATGACAGCGGTTGCGAACCCTCACCTTGTACTTGCGGCGCAATTCGCGGTACGGCATACATTTCTTAGACATTGCTTTCCGTCCTTTGGAACGGCATCCCCAGCAGGGTCAACAGGCGCCGGCCCTGCTCGTCGTTCGGCGCGCTGGTAACCACGGTAACTTCAAATCCACGCAGCTTGTCAATCTTGTCGTACTCAATCTCAGGGAAAACCAGCTGCTCGCGCATCCCCAGCGTATAGTTGCCTCGACCATCAAAGCTGTTCGGAGAGAGCCCGCGAAAGTCTCGGGTGCGTGGCAAGGCCACATTGACCAACCGATCAAAAAACGACCACATCCGTTCGCCCCGCAGGGTTACCTTGGCCCCAATCGAATGCCCCTCCCGCAACTTGAAGTTGGCGATGCTTTTCTTGGCTCGAGTGACAATTGGATGCTGGCCGGTGATCGCCGAAAGATCTGCAACCGCAGCATCCATCGCCTTTGCATTATCCATCGCTTCTCCCGCTCCGACGTTGACTACGATCTTGCGCAGGCGGGGGACTTCCATCTGATTGGCAAGCCCGAAGTCTTGCATCAATCTGGGGACAATCACCTCCCGGTAGCGTTTCTTTAAGTAGTGGTCCATCGGCCTAACCGTCGATCTGGTTTTCGCATTTCTTGCAAAAGCGCTGGGCCTGGCCGTCCGTTCGGTGGATTTCCAGCCGGGTTAACTTCCCGCACTTTGGGCAGACCAACATGACATTGGACACGTTGATCGGCGCTTCGAACTGAATAATTCCGGGTGACATCGACCGGCCGGCGGCCTGAATTTGGCGCTGATGCTTCTTGCGCAGGTTGACCCCGCGCACCACAATGCCGCGGCCGTCGGGGACCACTCGAATCACTTCGCCCCGGGTCCCTTTCCCGCGGCCGGTGATGACCTCTACCGTATCGCCTCGTTTCAATTTAACTTTCATCCTCGGGCTCGCTAGATCACTTCCGGGGCGAGCGAGATGATCTTCATAAAACCCCGCTCGCGCAATTCCCTAGCCACCGGGCCGAAAATGCGGGTTCCCTTCGGATTGACCTTGTCGGCGTCCAGTACAACAGCCGCATTGTCATCGAAGCGGATATAGGAACCGTCTGCTCGCCGGTACTCTTTGGCCGTGCGGACGATCACCGCCTTCACGATCTCCGACTTACGCACCGCACTGTTCGGTACAGCGGACTTGATTGTGCCAACCACCAAGTCTCCCACCCGTCCGTAGCGACGCTTGGAACCGCCTAATACCCGGATCACTTCCAGCGTTCGTCCGCCGGTATTGTCGGCGATGTTGATCCGGCTCTCTTGCTGAATCACTCGACCATCTCCACCGGCGTGCCTCGCCGCAGGATTTCTTCCACCATCCAGCGTTTACGCCGGGAAATCGGCCGGGTCTCCACAATCTTTACCTGATCGCCGGGCTGGCAACCCAGCTCGTCGTGAACCAGGTACTGGGTGCTGCGGCGGAGCACCTTCTGGTACAGCGGATGTCGGAAGGTGCGGTCTACCCGCACCGTAATCGTCTTCTGCATCGCGGCCCGCACAACTTCCCCGGTCAGTCGCCGCCTTAAGTTCCTCATTCTATTGCGCGCTCCATTTCCTGCAATACCGTCGTAATTCGGGCAACTTCCCGACGAGCGACCTGCAGCTGGGCAGTGTTGGGGAGTTGGCCGGTGGAGAACTGAAACCGCAACTTGAAATAGGCCTCCCGCGCCGCTTCAAGTTTCTCGGCCACCTGCTCGACAGTCAACTCTCTCAACTCTTTCGCCTTCATGGCTACGGGCTCGGCTGGGATAGGGAGCTGGCTACTCCGCGGACACGGTTTCGATGCGAGCAGCGAATTTGGTCTTCACCGAAAGCTTGTGCGAGGCCAGCCGCATCGCTTGCTGCGCGGCGGTACGGTCCAGGCCGGAAACCTCGAATAAGATCCGGCCCGGCTGCACGACCGCTACCCAGTGATCGACTGGTCCCTTGCCCTTTCCCATACGGCTCTCCGCCGCGCGCTGGGTGACCGGTTTGTCGGGGAAGATACGGATCCACACCTTGCCTCTGCGCTTCATGTAGCGCACCAATACCCGGCGGGCGGCTTCGATCTGACGGGCTGAAATCCAACCCGGTTCCATCGACTGGAGCCCGTACTCTCCGAATTCGACCCTGGTGCCCCGGCTGGCGGTGCCCTTCATCCGGCCCCGCATTTGCTTTCGCCACTTTAGGCGCTTGGGCATCAACATCTGGTTGCCCTCACTCGCTAACGTATACGTCCATGGTCTCGGGCTGGCCCTCAGCCTCCGGCAGGATCTCGCCCCGATAGATCCACACTTTGACTCCAATCCGACCGTAGGTCGTCATTGCCTCCGCCCGGGCGAAGTCGATATCGGCGCGCAGGGTCTGTGCTGGAACCCGGCCCTCTCGGACCCAATCGCGGCGAGCCATTTCACTCCCCGCCAGCCGCCCGGCACACATGACTTTTATTCCCTTGCCGCCGGCCCGCATCGCGCTGTCTACTGCCCGCTGCATGGCCCGACGATGACTGATACGGCGTTCGAGCTGATTGGCGACGTTTTCTGCGACCAGCTGGGCATCCAGGTCCGGTTCCTTGATCTCGGCGATGTCCAGCTTGATGCTGGTCCCGGTGGCTTCCTGTAATTTCGTCCGCAGCTCCTTGACGTTGGCCCCCTTGCGGCCTATGACGATCCCCGGCTTGGAAGTGTGAACCGTGACGTGGACCGCGTTCGCGAACCGCTCGATCTCGACCTGGGAGATGCCGGCCCGCGGAGTGGTCTTATGGACCACTTCTCGAATCAGCCGGTCTTCGTTGAGCTGAGCGACATAGGCCGGCCGTTTTGCGATCCAACGTGAATCCCAACTCCGGTTTACCCCCAGCCTGAATCCGATTGGATGGACTTTACGCCCCATGCTTGCTCCTCAACCCGTGCCCAAGCACTTCGTCACGTCGGTTCGCCTGCTATGTGGTCGGTCCGCCGCGGTCGCGCAACACTAGGGTGACGTGCGCCTGCCGCTTGCGAATCGGCTTGAAGTGCACCCGGGCCCCAAATCGACGCCAGCGGCGAATGGGCCCTTCGTTGGCGAAGGCCTGATGCACGTACAGATTGTCGCGGTTCAAGCCGAAATTCTGTTCCGCGTTTGCGATGGCCGATCGCAACAGTTTCGAGAGCGGGTCGGCGGCCGCCTTGTTGGTGAACTTAAGCACCTGGATCGCCTCGACCGCACTCTGGCCGCGGATCTGATCGAGCACCAACCGAACTTTGGTAGGCGACATCCGCAAGTATCGGTGAGTCGCCCGCACGTCGAGCCCGTCCGTCATGCAACAACCTCTTCGGTCGTGGTTGTCTTTTCCCGGCCCGAGTGGGCCCGAAAGGTGCGGGTCGGGGCGAACTCCCCCAGTTTGTGGCCGACCATGTTTTCGGTGATGTAGATCGGAATGTGCCTCCGCCCGTCATGTACCGCGATCGTGTGGCCGACCATCTGGGGAAAGATCGTGCTGGCCCGGCTCCAGGTCCGGATGACCTTCTTCTCGCCCCGCTGGTTCATTTCTTCCACCCGCTTGAGCAATTTCGGCTGGATGAAGGGTCCCTTCTTCAATGATCTGGACATTTAGATTCCTCGGCCTAGCGGCCTTTCTTGGTCCTCCGGCGAATTATCTCCCGGTCGCTACGCTTGTTGCGACGAGTCTTCTTGCCCAGGGTCGGTTTCCCCCAGGGACTCTTCGGTGACGGCATGCCAATCGGGGAGCGGCCCTCGCCACCCCCATGAGGGTGGTCGCGGGGGCTCATCGCGGTGCCGCGGACGGTCGGCCGGATCCCCAAATGCCGCTTGCGGCCTGCCTTGCCCAGTTTGATGTTGGCGTGATCCGGGTTCCCGACTTCACCGATGGTGGCGTAGCAATCCTGCCTGATCCGGCGGACTTCGCCGGACGGCAACCGAATCGCCGCAAACTCGCCTTCCTTGCCGAGCAGCTGAGCGGCCGCGCCGGCCGAGCGTGCCATCTGCCCCCCTCGACCCTCCTGCAATTCGATATTGTGGATCAGGGTACCAAGCGGGATGCTCGCCAAAGGCAGGCTGTTTCCAGGCCGAATGTCGGCGGTCGGCCCAGCCATGACCGTGTCCCCGACGCCCAGACCGAAGGGGGCCAAGATGTAGCGCTTCTCACCATCGGAATAATGCAGCAGCGCCAGGCGGGCCGATCGATTGGGGTCGTACTCAATCGCTGCGACCCGAGCCGGTACTCCCCGCTTCCCACGCTGGAAGTCCACCTTGCGCAGGAAGCGCTGGTGTCCGCCACCCCGGTGGCGAACGGTCAGCCGCCCTTGCCGGTTGCGCCCGCCGCGGGCTTTGCGGCGCTGGATCAACGCCCGTTCTGGGGTGCTCTTGGTGACCTCTTCGAAGAGGTCTCCAGTCATACCCCGACGGCCAGGCGAGGTCGGCTTATATTTGCGAACTGCCATCAAGCCACTCCCTCAAACAAGTCGATCCGCTGCCCGGAGGCCAGGGTCACGACGGCCTTCTTGTAACCGGACCGCCGGACCAGCAGCCGCCGATTTCTGAGGCGGCGAGTGCGCTTGGCCGGGCTGTTGAGCACATTGACCTTGACCACGCTCACGTCAAAGAGCGTTTCGACAGCTTCCTTGATCTCCGCCTTGTTGGCCTCAAGCGCCACTTCAAATACGTATTGACCGAGCTTTGAACTCAGGAAGTTGGACTTCTCGGTGACGATCGGCCGGTGCAGCACCTCATACAATCCAGTCATTCGGACTTGGCTCCCGGATCCAGAATGGTCTGCAGCATCCCGACCGCCTGAAGCGGCAGGATCAACCGCTCGAACTGGAGCAAGTCACGCACATTGACATACTGGGCCCGCACGGTCTTGAATTCGACCAGGTTGCGCACTGACTTCTCGACGCTCTCGAGCTTCTCGGGGAGCAGGATCAGTGCACTCTGACCCCCGCTCAGATTTCGCAGCAGCTCCGCAATTTCCTTCGTCTTCGGTCCACTCAGCTTGAGCTCGTCCAAGACCGTGATCTGCTTGTTACCGGCCTTCAGCGAGAGGGCCGACCGCAGCGCGGCCCGCCGCATCTTGCGCGGCATCCGCTGCTCATAATCACGCGGCCGAGGCGTGTGGGCCTTGCCTCCGCCGACCCAGATTGGAGACCGGATCGAGCCATGGCGTGCCCGGCCGGTACCTTTCTGCCTCCAGGGCTTGATTCCACCTCCCGCGACTTCCGCCCGGGTCTTGGTCTTGTGGGTTCCCAAGCGGGCGTTGGCCTGCTGCCTCACCAACGCCTGATGCATCAGATCCGGCTTGACCTGAACCTTGAAGACCGCCTCCGGCAGTTCGGCGGTGTCCACTTTCTCGCCCAGCATGTTGAGCACGTCTATCTTCATTTAAGTTCTTTCGGCTCAGGCGTTCCGGCAAATCCGCGAACCGAGGGTCGCCTACTGCTTACGACGCTCGCTGATCACCACCACATCACCCGTCGCACCGGGCACACTGCCGCGCACCCCCAACAGATTACGCTCCGGATCAACCAGATCCACCCGCAAGTTCTGCGAGCTGACCCGCACCGAGCCCAT
>CAYHSI010000002.1:35904-37827 GCA_964359225.1 uncultured Anaerolineaceae bacterium | reverse complement strand
CGCCGGGAACATCGGCGGCGGAATGGACCTGGCGGCCGGGGCCAGGAAGGTGATTATCAGCGCCCCGTCGAAAGACCCCGACGTTACCATCGTGTTGGGGGTCAACGAAGGCATGTACAAACCGGCTGACCACCACATCGTGTCGAATGCCAGCTGCACGACCAATTGCTTGGCACCGGCCGCCAAGGTCGTCCAGGACGAGTTTGGGATCGAGAAAGCCCTGATGACCACGATTCACGCCTACACCAACGACCAGCGGATCCTCGACCTACCCCATGAGGACTTGCGCCGGGCCCGGGCGGCGGCTCTGAACATCATCCCCACCACTACCGGAGCTGCGCGGGCGATCTCCCGGGTCATCCCGGAACTTAAGGGGAAATTCGATGGGTTTGCCATGCGGGTACCGGTGGCCACCGTATCGGTTGTTGATTTTGTGGCAACCTTGGAGCGCGAGACGACCACCGAGGCGCTGCACCAGGCTTTTCGGGCCGCCTCGATCGGGCCCATGGAGGGGATCCTCGGATTCAGCGAAGAGCCGCTGGTCAGCAGCGACTTCAAGATGGATCCTCGCTCCAGCATTGTGGACGCCCAGTTCACAATGGTCATGGGCGGGAACATGGCCAAAGTAGTGGCCTGGTACGACAACGAATGGGGGTATTCCACCCGTACCGCGGACCTGGCCGCCATGATTGCCCGCAAACTCTAGCCCTCCGTCAAGAGTGTCCAGACTAAGAACGGTCCGCGACCTCGAGGTTCGAGGACGGCGGGTACTGCTGCGGGTGGACTTCAACGTCCCGCTCGCTGACGGCACTGTGCTGGACGACACTCGCATTCGGGCGGCGCTCCCGACGATCCGCTTTCTACGCGAGGGCGGCGCCAGCGTGGTCCTGTGCTCGCATCTCGGACGGCCGAAAGGGAAGGTGGTACCTGGCCTCTCGCTTCGTCCGGTCGCGGCGCAGCTCGCCAAGTTGCTTGGTGTGGCAGTCGAGTTTGCTGAGGATTGTGTCGGGCCAGTGGCCAAGGCCGCGGTGACTGGGCTGCGTCCCGGCGACCTGCTAATGCTGGAGAATACTCGGTTCCATCCTCAGGAGACCGAGAACGATCGGGACTTCGCCAAACAGCTTGCCGATCTGGCCGAGCTGTACGTGAACGATGCCTTCGGCAGCGCCCACCGGGCGCACGCCTCGACCGAAGGCGTCGCGCACTATCTACCGAGCGCGGCGGGCCTGCTGGTCGAGCAGGAAGTCAAATTCCTCAAGGAGGCGCTCAAAGCCCCCGAACGACCGTTTGTGGTGGTCTTAGGAGGGGCCAAGATATCAGACAAGATGGGTCTGGTCCGAAAACTCTTGGACGAGGTGGATGGAATGCTGATCGGGGGCGGCATGGCCAACACGTTCTTGGCTTCCCAAGGATTCGATCTGGCCGACTCGCTCGTCGAGCGCGATTCACTGGTTACTGCGGCCGAGCTGCTCGCTCGAGCAGGGACCCGACTGCACTTGCCGACTGATGTGGTGGCCGCGGCTGCCCTATCCGAGCTGGCCGAACATCGGGTGACCAGGGTGGACCAGATTCCCGCCGGTTGGCGGGCCGTGGACATTGGCCCCCAGACCGTGCAGCGGTTCACCGACGTGCTGCTCCCGGCCAAGACCATCCTGTGGAACGGCCCGATGGGAGTGTTCGAGATCTCGGCATTCGCTGTCGGGACTCGCGAGATGGCCCTGGCCATTGCAGGCCGTCAGGCGCTCACCATCGTAGGGGGCGGTGATTCGGTCGCGGCGGTCCAACAGGCAGGCCTGGCGGCCCAGTTTACTCACCTCTCAACCGGAGGGGGCGCCGCCCTGGCTCTGCTTGAAGGACAGCCCCTCCCCGGCCTTGCGGTCCTGCAGGCCTAACCTAGACTCACCGGACAATTTACTCACTGTT
>CAYHSI010000002.1:0-35804 GCA_964359225.1 uncultured Anaerolineaceae bacterium | reverse complement strand
GGCCTTGCGGTCCTGCAGGCCTAACCTAGACTCACCGGACAATTTACTCACTGTTATCTTCGAATTGTCTCCTAGATAATCTGGTGATCGTCTAATCGAAGCCATAGGCAACCAGCATGCCCTTCCAACCAGGCGAAAACGTCGGTCAGTATCGAATCATCGAGCAACTCGGTCAAGGAGGGATGGCTACGGTCTTCAAGGCCTATCATCCGGCCCTAGACCGCTACGTCGCCCTCAAGGTGATGCATCCCGCCTTCATGCAAGATCCCCAATTCCTGCGGCGTTTCGAGCGGGAGGCCAAGGTGGTTGCCAGGCTCGACCATCCCAACATCGTTCCGGTCTACGACTTCGCTGACCATCTCAGGCAGCCTTTCCTGGTGATGAAATTCGTAGAAGGCGAGACGCTCAAAGCGGCATTGGATCGCGGTTGGCCGGCGAAAGATCGGATCCTCGAAATCGTACGGGCGATCGGGAAAGCACTGAGTTACGCCCACGATCAGGGAGTCCTGCATCGGGACATCAAGCCGTCCAACATCTTGCTTACCGAGTCCGGAGGAGTTTTCCTCACCGATTTCGGCCTGGCCCGCATGGCGGAGGCCGGGCAATCGACCCTTTCCGGCGACCAGCTGCTGGGAACGCCACACTACATCTCGCCCGAGCAAGCCCGCGGGGAGCAAAACCTGGACGCAGGTACAGACATCTACTCGCTCGGGATCGTCCTGTATCAACTGTGCGTGGGCCGGGTGCCGTTTAGCTCGGACACCCCCTTCTCGATCATTCACGATCACATATACACTCCCTTGCCGTTGCCGCGCAGCATTAATGCCAAGATCCCGGAGGATCTGGAAAAGGTGCTGCTCAAGGCATTGGCCAAAGACCGCCAAGACCGTTTCAAGAACGTCGCCGAGACGGTCCAGGCCTTCGAGCGCGCAGTGCAAGGGATTTCACCCTGGGGGCCGGGCGAGTCGCCGGCTGTCACACCGGCTCCGGTCCCGATTCCAGCTCCGATCCGGGCCGCAGTAACGGCGGCGGCCGGGACAAAACCCGCCCGGAGACCAAGAAGGTGGGTCTGGGTTGCAAGTGGCCTTCTAATGACCACCGTTTGCCTGGCAAGCTTTCTCATCGCCATGGGAGGCGCCCTGGACGAGACTGCCGCAGCTGCCCCACAGTCGGTAATTCAGCCCATCCAGTCTCAGCCGGTCGGGTCGGCGATCCCCCAGCCTCCCGATTCGGCTGCAGCGGTGGGGGAATTCACGAGAGCCGCAGAACTCTACCTTGAACAAGCAGACTACCTGGGGGCGACAGAGGCGCTGCTAGCCGGCCTCGAACTCTCCGGCGCAAACCTGGGCAGCGATCCTCGGCTGGCTGGTATGCTGACTCAAGCGCTCTTCCTTGGCGCGGAGTCCGGTCAGATGATGCCTTATCTCGATCGGGTGAATCAGCTGTACCCGGAGTGGACCCCGCTTCCGGTGCTCAAAGCTCGCTCGCTGCTCTATCTTGGAGAGTTGGACGCGGCCAAAGTGCTGATCGACCGCGCGCTGCAGGCTGCCCCGGAGGACCCAATAGCCAATGCCGTGATGATCGACGGATTGCGGTTAATCGGGGAGCTCGAAGAAGCTCGAGAGTCGACCGCTCAACTGCTAGAACGGAGGCCCCTCCCTCCGTGGCTGGTCGAACACCTACACGAAGTCCAGGCCGAACTCAGTTCCTAGCAGTTCCGGCCGCGAACTCGAAAGGCAGGGGACCTATCAGCTAGGCGGTCCCGAATTGGCGATCGCCGGCGTCTCCGAGACCGGGGACAATGAATGCGCGTTCGTTCAGGTGGTCATCGACGGCGGCAAGGTATACCGGAACCTCAGGGTGGTGCGACTCCATGTTGGCTATACCTTCTGGAGCCCCGATCAGACCAACGAACTTGATCCGCTTTACCCCCCAACGTTTGAGGATGTCCACAGTGGCCACCGCCGATCCCCCGGTCGCGAGCATGGGGTCCAAGACCAGACACACGGAGACCGTGGGCTCTACCGGCAGCTTGTTGTAGTACTCGACCGGCCGGAAGCTCTTCTCGTCTCGATACAAGCCGATGTGCCAGACCTCGGCCGAAGGCATTAGCTCCCACACTCCTTCAACCATTCCCAATCCAGCCCGCAAGATCGGGACCAGGCCAATCTTCTCCGCCAGGACCGATCCATGGGTTTCCTCGAGCGGGGTTTGAACCCGGATTGGATTCATCGCCAGATCCTGGGTGGCTTCGTAGGTCAGCAAGGCCGAGATCTCCCGAATCAGTTCTCGAAACTTCTTCGG
Organism: uncultured Anaerolineaceae bacterium; assembly: GCA_964359225.1. Classification (GTDB taxonomy): domain Bacteria; phylum Chloroflexota; class Anaerolineae; order Anaerolineales; family E44-bin32; genus JADFRG01. The sequence goes on along the minus strand of CAYHSI010000002.1, from coordinate 33,500 downwards.
ATCGGTCTGCTTGTTGCGGATCCGAGCCAGCTTGTGGGCGACCAGCGGATGGCCGGAGACGTGGACGGTCACAGGGTCCGCTCCAGGACGTAGTTGGCCAGGTCGCCAAGCGCCTGGTGTTCTGGTCGATCGGAGGGAAGCTCGCCGAGCAGGGCGAGGCAGGCGTCAATGTAGCCTTCGGCCTCCGCACGGGCCGCGGCCACCGCTCCAGAGCTTCGAATAGACGCAATCAGCCGGTCTTGGGCTTGGTCCGAGAGTTCCCCGCGAACCAGCAGGCCAACTGCCTCGGCATCCGCAGGATTCTCTTCGAGGTGGCAAAGGGTTGGAAGGGTGACTAGACCATTGCGTAAGTCGCTGGCGACCGGCTTGCCAACTTCATCGGCCTGGCCGGTGAAGTCGAGCACGTCATCGACGATCTGGAATGCAATCCCCAGGCTGCGGCCGAATTCACGCAACCTATCCTGGGTGACTATGCTCGTGCCTGCCAATATGGCGGGGGCCAACGCGGCGAGCTCGAAGAGCGATCCGGTCTTGGCGTAGACCCGCTCGAAATAGGCGGTCCGAAGATTGGTCGAACTCGATCCGAGCAGTTGATTGAGTTCCCCTTGGACGATGGTGGTGAGTGTTCGGGCAAAGATCTCCATGCAGGACAGAGACTGGGTGGCCGCGGCCAGCTCCGCGGCCCGGGCAAACAAGTAGTCTCCGATCAGGACGGTGGCGCCGCCCTCCCAGCGCGCGTTGAGGGTGGGATGTCCTCGCCGCAGCAGCGATCCGTCGATCAAGTCATCATGGACGAGAGTTGCGGTGTGCAGCAGTTCAATTGCTGCAGCCAGATCTACGCTGCGGGCATAGTCGGCGCCGAGCAGCCCGGCACTCAGCAGGACCAAAGTCGGGCGCAGTCGCTTGCCCCGCGATCCCAACAGCTGGTCTAAGGCCGCGTCTAACTCCGGGTGGTCGGCCGGGGTCGCCTGACGCATCCGGGCCTCGACGGCCGCCAAGCCGGATGCCACCAGATCACTGAAGGTGAGGGTGGTTGCTTCCATTGCTCAGCTCAAATAAGTGAGCCGCGTTTTGCGAGGTCAGCCGGGTGACCTTGGCGATCTCGGATGAGTGCAACTTGGCGAGGGTGGTGGCGATTTCAGACAGATGGGCGGGTTCGTTCCGCTGACCGCGGTGGGACTGGGGTGGCAGGTAGGGTGAGTCGGTCTCCAAAAGCAGCCGATCAAGCGAAACTCGCTGCACGAGCTCTCGAAGCGGTCGGGCGTTAGGATAAGTCAGCGGGCCAGCTACTCCAATGAAAAAGCCCGAGCCGATTGCGGTTTGGGCATGTTCAAGCTTGCCGGAGAACGCGTGCAACACTCCGGCTCGAGACCGCAGCCTTGGATCGAGGCCGCCCGACCATTCTATCAGAACCGCCAGCAGCTCTTCGATGGCCGCCCGGTTGTGGACGATCACCGGGAGCCTCAAGTCGCCGGCTATCTCCAGCTGGGCCTGGAGGGCGGCACGCTGCGCTGGCCGAGGAGCCCGATCGCGATAGTGGTCCAGCCCGATTTCACCGATGGCTTTCACCGTCGGGGACCGAGCCAGTTCGCGCAGTTCCACACCGACCGATGGCGACCAGCTCTCCGACTCGTGCGGGTGGATTCCAACCGCGGCGAACAGCCCGGGGCGGCTCTCGGCCAGGCTCACCGCCATGCGGCTGGTCGGCAGATCGATCCCAGGGACGATCAGGGTCCCGATGCCGGACGCCTGAGCCCGCTCAAGGGTCTCATCCAGATCACCCGAAAACTCGGGCAGGATCAGGTGGCAGTGGGTGTCGGTCAGCCGGTGGTTCAACGCACTCCGAGCAGCCTTAAACCATCTGCGAGGATCGGCTCAACCCGCTTCTCCTGAGTGGTCTCACAGTAGACTCGGACCATCGGCTCGGTTCCGGAGAAGCGGACCAGCAACCAACCTCCGTCTTCGAGCTCAAACTTGTGTCCATCGGTGCGGTTGATGGAGGTCACTCGGAGTCCTCCAACGCGATCCGGGTCTGCCGACTGGATCACTTGTTCGCGTGCCTCGCGTTCGGCCGGCTCAAGCGGGGTATCGATCCGCTTGTAATAGCTGGGGCCCACCTTCTCGAAGAGCAGCTTGATCAGCTCGGAGGGCTTCCGCCCAAGCTGGACCATCATGTCGAGCAGGTACAACCCGGCGAGGATTCCATCCCGCTCCGGCACGTGATGACGGAATGCGTAGCCGCCGGATTCCTCGCCTCCGATCATTGCGTCGACTTCCAGCATCTTCGGGGCGACATACTTGAAGCCAACTCCGGTCTCGTACACCGGAACCTGATAGATCGATCCCAGCTTATGCAGCAGGGAGGTCGTGGACAGGGTCTTTACGATTGGACCGCGTGCTCCGCGCACCTCCAACAAGTAGTAGGCCAACAGCGCGAAGACCCGCAGCTGATCGACGAATTCACCGTGCTCATCCCCGACTCCCAGGCGGTCCGCGTCTCCGTCGGTGACCAGCAGGACGTCGGCCGCCTGCGACTTGGCAGCCGCCAGACCGACATCCACGTTGGGTGGGATTGGCTCCGGGCGGCTCATTTCCGGGAAGATCGGGTTGCGCTCGCCGTGGATCTGTAATACTTGGGTCTTTCCGCCGGTCAGGAAGCGGCCGAACCAGCCGGCGCCGTTCCCCCACATCGCGTCCACCATCACGGTCAGGCCTGCCGCCCGCAGCCGCTCGAGGTCAACCAGGCCCTGGATCTGGTTTAGGTAGGGAGGGATCGGATCGAAGAAGGCGATCGATCCGGATCGGATTCCTTCGGCGAGCGCGAGCCTGGGCACTGAGTCTGCCGTATCTGGAATTCGGGCCTCGATCTCGGCGAGCCCCTGGGGGGCGATTGCGCCACCGTTGTGATCGCGGACCTTGAATCCGTTGTCCCCGGGTGGGTTGTGGGAAGCGGTGATGTTGACTGCCCCGGCTGCGGAATTCGCTACGACCGCGAAGGAGATGACCGGGGTCGGGGTGGCCTCCCGGGTGAGCAGGACCGAGAGCCCGTTGGCCGCCAGCACCTCCGCGGCACACTCCGCGAAATTCTCCGAGGCGAAGCGCTTGTCGTACCCAATAATGACCGGGCGGCTCGAGCCCTCGGCTTCAAGCAGATACTGCGCATAGCCGTGGGATGCTCGGCGCACCGCGGCAAAGGTGAAGTTCTCGGCGATCCTGCCGCGCCAACCGTCGGTTCCGAACCGGATGGGATCCGTGGCCATGTCGTTTCGCACCTGCCGAGAGGGGGCTGGGTTGATGGTTATGTTGGGTGGGTCGTCGGGGCGGAGGGAATTATACCGTGAAATATGGCACAAATGCGTCCGTTGGCGAAGCGGCGCTGGTGTGATAAACTGAGGAGTTCAACCAGTCTTCACTTTCCGCTCCCTCCGGCGCAACCTCGTGTCCGGGAGGGGGCAGCCCCGTGGAAAGGAGCTTGTGTAGTGCGAAAGTACGAAGTAGCATTTATTGCGGACCCCGACCTTGAAGAGGAGGGATTGACCGCGCTCGAGGAACGAGTGAAATCCTGGGTGGAGGCCGGGCAGGGAAAGACCCTCCAGGTCGATCGTTGGGGGAAGCGCAGGTTTGCCTACCCGATCGGTAGGCGGACCGAGGGCTACTATGTATTTATCCAGACCGAAATGCCCCCGACAGCGGGCCTGGCCATCGAGCGGGACCTCCGGCTGAGCGAGCAAGTCCTCCGGTTTCTGATCACCCTACAAGAGGGGGTCCAGCCGCCGGCGCGTGACCCGCAGCCGAGCATCAGTCCTGGCCTAACCCCAATCAGCAGCGAGCCCCCCGCGGGGCCGGCAAAGGAGACAAATACTTGAGCGAAGAGGACCATGAGCAGGTCGAGTCTGGGCCGGCCAGGCGCTTCCGCCGCAAGCCACGCGCCTGTCAGTTTTGCGCCGACCAGGCCGAATCAATAGACCACAAGCAGCCCGAGTTATTGAAGCGCTTTACCTACGATTCCGGAAAGATTCGGCCGCGCCGAGACAGCGGGGCCTGCGCCCGCCATCAACGGATGCTCGGTCGGGCGATCAAACGAGCCCGCCACCTGGCGCTGCTTCCCTTCGCGGCGGAGCGGTTCCGCTAACCGGGCCGCAACCGGGCATCGCGACTTAACCGCGCGGTCCTTGCTAACTCCCAAGCACATCGCCAGAGCGGATCGGGAACAGACCCTGCGCAACCGCATTCTCGCCGGCGCAGGGCTCAGCCTCCTGCTGGTGATTGGGTTGCTGACCTATGGCTGGGTCCAGGTAAACGTGATTCAGCCGCCCCAGCCTGTGGCGATTGTCAACGCGCAGGAAATCTCGACCGGTACTTTCCGCGATCGGGTGAAGCTGGTGCAGTACAACTTGCAGTCTCAATATTCGAGCCTTACCAGCATCCTGGCTGTGGTGGGAGACGACGCGCAGGCTCGCTCGACCTACCAATCCCAATTGAACAACGTATCTCAGCAGTTGGGGAACCCGCTGTTCGTTGGGAGTTCGGTCCTGGATGGGTTGATCCAGGAGGTCTTGGTCGAGCAGGAAGCCAAGCGCCGCGGGATCCTGGTGACCGCGCAGGATCTCGATCAGGCCATCGAGGAGAACTTCGGGTTTAGCGAATCCGGTCCCACCCCCAGCCCACCCAGCACGACCCCCGGTGCCGCCGTCGCCACTCCCTATACCCGAGACCTGTTCGAACGGAACTATCAGGCCTTTCTAACCAACCTCGGGTCATTCGGGGTCAATGACAGCGCAGTTCGTTCCGAGCTGCAGGCTCAGCTCTATCGCGAGCGGCTGGGACAGACATTCGAACCGGAGGTCCCCCGTGTGCAACAGCAGGTCTGGGCGCGGCATATTCTCGTTGCCGAAGAGACGCTGGCAGCAGATCTGCTTGAACAGGCTCGCTCCGGGGCCGACTGGGAAGCGCTGGCAGCGGAGCACACAACCGACGAGGCCGGCAAGGCAAATGGCGGCGACCTCGGATGGTTTGCCCGGGGCCGCATGGTCGAACCTTTCGAAGCGGCCGCCTTTGCCGGCCAGGTCGGAGAGATCGTCGGACCGGTCCAGAGCGATTTCGGCTGGCATATTATTGAGATCCTGGGGCACGAAGATCGAGAGCTGAGCGATTCCGAATTTCGATCTGCGGTCGCCCTCGCCTTTGATGAGTGGCTGAGCACGTCGCGGGACGCGGCCGAGATCACGATCCGCGACTACTGGATCGAACGGGTGCCATCGGCTCCGATCCTCCCCGCAAGCCAGGGCTGACCCGGTCCATCCGCGGCTGCAACATTCCCCCGCCGGTTGGCTGGAGGAGCCGGCGACCCCTGGGGACCCCTTGAAGGCTGGCCAGCCACTGGCTATACTTTTCCCAGAAGGACCCGATGAAACTCCAACGCCTGCTCGACGCCCTCCCTGAGAACACTTCGGCCGCGGATCGCGAACGGATCGAGCGCGCCTATCAGTTCGCAGGTCGGGCCCACAAGGGACAGAAGCGGGCTTCCGGCGAACCCTACATCAATCACTGTGTGGCGGTGGCGACCATCATGGCCGAGCTCGGCGCTCCGATCGCTACCGTGGTCGCGGCCCTGTTGCATGACACGGTGGAAGACACTTCCGTCACCCTTGAGGAAATCAACCAGGAGTTTGATCAGGAAGTCGCCACGCTGGTCGACGGGGTGACCAAGCTGACCCAACTCCCACGGGTCAGCAAGCTGGAGGCTACCGGCAAAACGGATCGGGCCTCCAAAGGCGAGCTGGCCAAGGAGACTCTGCGTAAGACATTCCTGGCGATGGGCGAAGATGTGCGGGTGGTCGTGATCAAGCTGGCCGACCGCGTGCACAACATGCGCACCCTTTCGCACTTACCGAAAGAGAAGCGGGAGAGCATTGCCGAGGAGACCCTGGAGATCTTTGCTCCCCTCGCCAGCCGGCTCGGAATCTGGCAGGTGAAGTGGGAACTGGAGGATCTGGCCTTTCGCTACGTCTATCCGGAAGAGTACAAGAATCTGGCCGAAAGGATGGATAGCCGCCGACCGGACCGAGAAGATAATATGCGCCATATCGCTCAAGAGGTCCAAAGTCTGTTGGCGGCGAATGGAATCACCGCAGAAGTTCAGGGTCGGCCGAAGCATCTGTATTCCATCTATCGCAAGATGGAGCGCAAAGGTCTGGCCTTCGAGGAAGTATTCGACCTGCGGGGCGTCCGGATCATGGTTAGCTCCGAATCGGACTGCTACCTGGCGCTCGGGGTGATCCACAAACAGTGGCGCCCGGTGCCTGGGACCTTCGATGACTACGTGGCAACCCCCAAAGACAACTTCTACCAATCGCTGCATACGGGTGTGATATTCGAGGACGGTAAGACCCTGGAAGTGCAGATCCGGACCCCCGAGATGCACGAAAATGCCGAGTTCGGAATCGCGGCCCATTGGCGTTACAAGGAAGGACGGGTACGCGACGATGGGTTCGAGCGGCGGGTCAATTGGCTCCGCAAATTGATGGAGTGGCGCCAAGACGTGACCGACGCAGGCGATTTTGTAGACGCAATGAAGTCGGACGTGTTTGAGGATCGAGTCTATGCGTTTACCCCGCGGGGAGACATCATCGATCTGCCCGGAGGCTCGACCCCGATCGACTTCGCCTATCACATCCACACCGAAATCGGCCACCGCTGCCGCGGAGCAAAGATCAGCGGCAAGTTGGTCAGCCTCGATACCCGGCTGAAGACCGGCAATTCGGTTGAAATCCTCACCGCCAAGCGCGGGGGTCCGAGCCGGGATTGGCTCAATCCAAGCCTGGAGATGGTGCGAAGCCAGCGGGCCCGGACCAAGATTCGACAGTGGTTCCGCAAACAAGACCGAGAGCAGAACCTCACCCATGGCCGGCTGCTGGTCGACCGTGAGCTGCGGCGGCTCGGAATCGACGGGATCCAAATCGACAAGCTCGCCCAGGATTTGAATTACTCCGGCGGCGATGATCTCTACGCCGCGGTCGGGGTGGGCGACATCAACTTGGGAAAAATCGTCAAACGAGTGGTGGAGCGAGACGAGGTAAAACTCGGGTTCGCCCCTCAGGTGGAGCGCCGGCCGGCGGCTGTGCACAGCGCCGAGGAGGTGCAGGTCTTGGGCCTGAGCGGTTTGCTGACCAAACTTGGGCTATGCTGTAACCCGATGCTTGGCGATCAGATCATCGGATACGTCACCCGCGGGCGGGGAGCAACCATTCACCGAAAGGATTGCCCCAATGTGCTCCGGATGAAAGACAAGGAGCGGTTGGTCAGCGTGTCGTGGGGTCAGGCTAAGCGGACCATTCCGGTGTCGGTCCGAATCCGGGCCTACGATCGCGACGGCCTGATGCGAGATGTATCGACGCTGGTGTCAAATGAGGGTATTAATATGACTTCGATCCATGTCTCCACCACGGAGAGTCTTGCCATCTTTGATTTGGTCATGGGGATCACGGACCTGCCCCAACTGAGTCGGCTTCTGAATCGACTGGAGGCCCTACCGAACGTACTGGAAGCACGCCGCGTCCAGCCGGGATGATGACCGAGACCGTGTCAGGGAGGGCCGTTGCCTAGGATCCGCTGCCATTACATCGACTGTGTGTTCCTGGAGGGCGGCTACTGCGGCGCCTCAACGGTCGAAATCGACCCGGACGAGGGATGCATGACCTACACCCATGTCGCTGAAGTTGGGGCAAACGAGGAGCTGAACGACGAAGAGTTGGAAGAGATCTGGGAAGAAGACGATGAGGAACTGTACAAGGCCGATGAGGATGAAGAGGAAGACGACACCTGGGCCGAAGAGGAAGAGGCCTAACCGCTAATCGTCACTCTCGAAAGTCTGGCGGCGCCCATCCGGGCGCCTTTATTTACTCTCCTCTGATTCCCCGCTCGAGGTCCGCAATCTGGAAGACAGAGTTCGGGCGAGGATATCCTCCAATTCATTCCGATGCTGATCAGGCTTGGCTTTGGGTTTCCCGGCAATCCGGTTGGGTGGAGCCGCCTCCAGTGCCTGGCGCAACGCCAGTTCCATCGCAGTCGGTAGCTGTTGCTCCTCCTCCGGCTCGAGCTCCTCTGCCGGCTGGGCAGCCTTCAGGCTGAGCCGGATCTGTTTCTTCTTCCGGTCGACCTCTAGCACTGTCACCGCCAGCTCTTCACCGACCCGGATTTGGTCCCGTGGATCGCGAACATACTCGTCGCTGATTTCGCTTACGTGGACCAGCCCGGGTCGGTCGGCCCCGACCTCCACAAACGCCCCGAAGGGTTCAATCCGAATGACCTCTCCCCGCAATTGCATTCCGGGTTGGATCTCGCCCCACTTCAGGGTTACTGGCCGGATCATGCTGAGCTCGAGGCGCCGAGCCACCGGATCCACTCGGCTGACCCATAGTTCAACAGTCTGGCCGGGCACCAACACGTCCTCGACCCGGTTGACCTTGCCTGGCTTCAGCCGCGAAATGTGGAGGAACCCTGGGACACCGGCGCCGATGTCCACGAACGCACCGGCCAGCTCTACGCTGGTTACGGTGCCGCTGACTCGCTCACCGGGTTGTATGTTTTCGAGCTTGGGTTCGCTCATGCCTTGGGATTGAAGCCGGGGATTATATCATCGGGCCGGTCCTCAACCAGCCCCTTCGGTTGTGGTGAATCCTCGCCGGATCAGCACGTACCACTGGGCGATCTGCTGAAACCGATCACTGGGGTCTTGAATCGGGCCGAGGGTGGCGCCGCGCACTTCCGCGCTGACCGCATAGTTGTATATCGGGTGGAAGAGCAGCAGCGCCGGGACCTGATCCCGAAACCGATACTGGAAATCTCGATACAGTGCCTGGCGTCGCCGGACGTCGGGGGTAATGCGGGCCTGCTCGAGCCAAATGCTGATGTTGCGATCCTGATAGCCGGAGTAGTTTTGGCCGGTCTCGACCTGCGAGTCGTGCCAAAAGGGGTAGGGATCCGGATCGCCCAACTGGGAAGTATCGATTTCGGCCAGCACGGCCTCGAAGCGCCGCGGCTCCAGGCGCTCGGGAAGCAGCTCCTCGGGCGGGACTGGGGCCAACTCGGCCCGGATTCCAATCGCGGCCCATGCCACCTGCAGCATGGAGGCCAGCTCCTCATACAGCGTAACCTGAGGATAGGCCAGCTCGAAGGAAAGCTCTTGTTCGCCGTTGGCGCGGACGTACTCCGGCGCACCGCGGGCAACCCCAGCCGGCAGCTCCCAACCCAGGTCGCTCAGAATCTCGGAGGCCAACTCCGGATCATACGGGAGCGGATTCAATCCATCAATGTGGGCCCAATTGCCCGGCAGGATCGGACTGGCGGCCGGCAGCCCTTGCCCGTCCAGTACGGAACCAATGAGCTGTTCACGATTGACCGCCAACAAGAGCGCCTGGCGGAACTCCTTCTGCGCCAGGAAGGGCTTGTCGGTGCTGCGATTGTTGAGGAAGACCGTCGCGGTCTGCGGGGAGCGGGCCGAGTATAGGTTGAGCCCAGGCTCTGCAAGCACCGCCTCGAGAATCTCGTTAGTCACATTGCCGATGCCATCTACCGTTCCGTCCCGAAACGCCTGGAGGGCTGCCTGGGAGTCGGCGAAAAACCGGAACTCGATCCGCTCAAGGAAAGCCCGACCGGGAGCATACTGCTCGAAAGCAGTCAGGCTTACCCCGACGACCTGACCATCCGCGGCCAGCAGGAAACTCTCGAACTGAAAGGGTCCGCTCCCCACCGGCTCGCGGTTGAATGGGTGGTCGGCCAGCTCAGCCGCCGAGACGCCTCGCAGCAGGTGATCAGGCAGCAATCCAACCGTTAGATAGTCAAGAAAAGGAGCGTAGCTCTCTGAGAGTTGAAACTGGACGTTCTTGTCGTCCAGCTTGACGATCTCGACTTCCTGCCAAAGAGATCGTAGATCGTCGTCTCCGGGTAACCCACCTTCCTTGAACTTGGAGAAGGTGAAGATCACATCATCCGCCGTGACCGGCTCGCCGTCGTGCCAGCGGACATCCTCCCGCAGGGTAAAGTTATAGAGGGTCGCATCGGCAGAGATCGCAAAGCTCTCGGCCAGTTCCGGGACCGGTTCGCCTCGGGAGTTGAAGCGGATCAGGCTCCCGTAAATCAATCGGTCAATGTCACGATCGGCCTGGTTGTAGCGATCCAGCAGGGGGTTCAAGCGAACGGACCGGCCGATCAAGGCCTCAGCGTAGGAGCCTCCCTGGACTGGCTGAAGCAGGTCGGCCTCCGGGCCGGGAGTCTGCCCGAGAAGCAGACCCAGGACGAGCAGCAAGCCGCCCACGGCGATCGCAAGCTGCCAGCCGATCCTGCGCATGATGACGAGCCGGACCTAGCCGGCCAGAATGACGTTGAGGAGAGCTAGCAGGAAGAAGAGGACGCTGAGAACGATGGTAAGGTTGAACACCAGACGCTCAACCCCACGCCGCACGTGATATCCGCTGCCGCCGAAATCGCCGCCCCCGAGGCCCCCAAGCCCGGCGCCCTTGCTCTGCAGCAGCACCAGCACGATCAATCCGATTGAAACGATGACTAGCGCGAGGTTTAGATAAGTCGACATGGAGCCGCTACTACCGGCGGCGGATTATAGCATAGTGAGGGGGTGCAGGCCGGTAAGCAGGGGGGCTGTTAGCCTGGAGCGACGGTTTGGGTCTTCAGATAGGCGTTGATCAGCTCGTCAAGGTCTCCATCCAGGACGGCTGCTGGGTTGCCGAGTTCGAGGCCGGTCCGATGGTCCTTGACCAGCTGGTAGGGGTGGAGCACGTAGGACCGGATTTGGCTTCCCCATTCGGCACTGACGTGCTGGCCTTTGATCGCCGCCAGTTGTTCATCGCGCTTCTGGCGCTCGAGGTCGAGCAGCTTCGCCCGCAGCACTCGCATGGCGTTCTCTCTGTTCTGGGACTGTGATCGTTCGTTCTGACTGGTCACCACCACCCCGCTGGGCAAGTGCTTGATGCGAATCGCGGTCTCGTTCTTCTGGACGTTCTGCCCGCCAGCACCTGCCGACAGAAAAGTGTCGACCTTGATGTCCTTCGGATCGATCTTGATTTCGGTCTCCGTTTCGACCTGAGGATAGACCTCCGTCAGTGCAAAGGAAGTGTGGCGACGATTTCCGGAATCAAACGGCGAAATCCGGACCAGCCGATGGACACCCCGTTCGGCCCGCAGATATCCGTAGGCGTACTCGCCGTCTACCGCGATGGTCACGCTCTTGATCCCCGCCTCTTCGCCTGGGCTGCGATCGAGGATCTCGGCGCCGAATCCGCGGCGCTCGCACCAGCGCAAGTACATCCGCTCCAACATCTGAGCCCAGTCCTGAGAGTCAGTTCCCCCCGCGCCGGCGTGGACCGAGAGGATTGCGTCGTCGGCGTCATACTTGCCTGAGAGCGAGGTCGCCAGCTCCCGGTCGTCCAACTCGCTGTCGACCGCTTCGAGCTCCGACCCGATATCCTCGCGCAGCGATTCGTCACCGAGCTCGGCAAGCTCTACGGCATCCAGAATCCGCTGCCGCAGGGCGCGCCAGCTCTCAACCTCCTGACGCAGCCGCGCCAGCCGTTTCATTTTGACCTGGGCACCGTCCGAATCCTGCCAGAGTTGGGGATCCGCGACTACCCGTTCCAACTCGCTGAGTTCCTTTTCTAGTTTGGGGAAATCAAAGACGCACCAGGAGTTCCTGGATGCGGGCCCGGCTGGTCTCAAGCGCGTCGATCAGATCTTGCATCTCAGCTTTGGCACTGTGCCCGAGGCTGGGGGTCGAGGATTCGAACCTCGGTTCACGGGTTCAGAGCCCGGTGTCCTACCGCTAGACGAACCCCCAGTGCGGCGGCGATTGTATCATGGGGGTTGGGTCGGCCCTATCGGCGAGTGAGAGCCTCAGTCGGCGGCCGCCAGCAGCTCGACGGCCCGCCCGAGCCGTTCGAGCACCTGCTCCTTTCCAAGCAGCACCATCGTTTCGATCAGCGGCGGACTCACCCGCTGTCCGGTCACTGCGATTCTCAATACGGTGAAGAGCTGACCTACTTTCAGTCCGAGTTCTGCTGCCAGCCCGCGTAGCTCGGCTTCCAGGCTTTTGACTTCCAGCCGCTCGCGATCCAAGATGACCTGCTGGGCCCGCCGCAGCGCGGCCTGGGAGGCGTCTGCAGTCATGCCTTCCCCGATCAGATCCGCCGGAGCAGGGGAGACCGGGTCGCGGAACATGAATCCGGCCATCTCCACCGCCTCATCCAGGGTCCGAATCCGCTCTCGGATCAAGGGAACCAGCGAGATCAAGTCGGTCTCGTTGGCTGCCAGCCCGTGCCGCACAAAGACGGTCACCAGCCTGCGGGCCAGTTCGCCGGGCGGGAGGCTGCGAATGTGGATCCCGTTGAAGTGGTCGAGCTTGCTGTAGTTCACCGCTGCCGGGCTTGGGTTTAACCGATCCAGACTGAACCGTTGAATCAGGTCCGCCAGGTCAAAGACCTCAGTCCGATCGTCGTATGACCATCCCATCAGTGCCAGCCAATTCAAGACGGCTTCTGGGACGTAGCCCTGCTCACGCAGGTCCAGCGGGTAAATTGAGCTAGCTCCACTCACGGAATCCCGTTTGCTCATCTTTCCTTTGCCGGAAGGGCTCAGGAAAACGGAAAGGTGCACCCAGACCGGCTGCTCCCAGCCGAAGGCCTGGTAGATGAGCACGTGGAGCGGCAACGTCGGCAGCCACTCCGAACTGCGCAGCACGTGGGTGATGCCCATCAATCGGTCATCCACCATGGCAGCTAAATGGTAAACCGGAAGTCCATCGGACTTGAGCAGTATGGCGTCGTCCAGGCTCGAGTTCTCGACCTGGATCTCGCCCCGCAGTCGGTCGACTGCAATGGTTCGCCCGCTTTCCGGAACCTTCAATCGGACCACGTGCGATTCGCCGGCCTGGACCCGGGCCGCAGCCTCCGAGACCGCCAGCCGACGGCAGAGCCGGTCGTAGTGCGGTGGTTGTTTTCGACGCTCCTGTTCTTGGCGCAGGGTACTCAATCGTTCGGGGGAGCAGAAACAGAAGTAGGCGAAGCCGCCCTCAACCAACTGCTCAGCATGCTGCCGGTACAGTTCGACTCGCTCAGATTGCCGATAGGGACCATACGTTCCTCCGAGGTCGGGACCTTCGTCCCAGCGCAGTCCGAGCCAGTCGAGCGACTCAAGGACTTCGTCCTCGGAACCGGGAACGAACCGTTTCCGATCAGTATCTTCAATTCGAATGATGAATTGTCCGCCGGTTTGACGAGCCAGCAGATAGTTGTACAGGGCGGTCCGGGCTCCACCAATGTGAAACCGCCCGGTGGGTGAGGGCGCGTAACGGACCCGGGCCGGCGTCGTTTCAGTCATTTGACTGGATCAGGAATCGGCGGGTCGGCTAGAGCTCGATCCGTTTGTGGCGCAGCATCACACTCTCAACCAGACCGATCCCGAGCAGGCTGGTCAGCAGGGAGGATCCCCCGTAGGACAGAAAGGGCAGGGGCAACCCGGAGACGGGCAGCAGGTTCAGGTTCATCCCGACATTGAAGGAGGCCTGGAAGAGCAGCAAGATCGCGACTCCGTAACAGATCAGCGAGCCGTACCGATCCCGCGCGAGTCGGGTGGCCCGCAGGCAGCGGAATACGACAAACATCAGCAGCAGTACGGTCACGGTCGCCCCCACGAAGCCAAACTCCTGAGACATCGAGGAGAAGAGGAAGTCGGTGTGGCGAACTTTGAGGAACCGCAGCTGAACCTGAGTCCCGTTGCCGTATCCCTCTCCGAGCAATCCCCCAGACCCGATCGAGATCAAGGCTTGTTCGACGTTGTAGCTGGCCCCGAAACTCTCTTCGGGGTGCGGGAAGAGGAAATTAATGACTCGGGTCATCTGATAGTTCCGCACGAAGAGGAAATCTTCACCTTGTGGGTAGCCTTCCAGGAAGTATTGAGCCAGCAGCGGGGCAACCAGCAGCGCGGCCAGCGCAATCAGCCCCAGGATGATCACCAGGTATCGCAGCCGAGCGCCGGCCGCCCAGACCATTGCGAGCCAGATCACCAGTAGGACGACTGCCGTGCTCAGATCTGGCTGGCCAAGGATCAGCACTGCCGGAAGCCCAACCAGGGCAAAGCTCTTGAGCAGGGTGCCGAGCGTCTCTGGACGATTGCGACCCAGGTAATCGGCCAGCACCAGGATTGTCAGAATCTTGGCCAGTTCGGAGGGCTGAACGGTGAGGGTGGCGATCTCGAACCAGCGTGCCGCGCCGAACCCGGCCACGCCTGCGATTGGGATCAGGCCAAGCAGCAGCACCATGAATCCGTACAAGAGCCTGGAAAGCGCAGACCAGAGCCGGTAGTCGATCGCCGCGACCGCAAACAAGACGACCAGGCTTACCAGGCCGTAGACCGCCTGGCGACCGACTACGTTCAGTTCGATGAGCTCCGGGTTTCCGGCAACCGCCGATCGAATCAAGGCAACCCCGGCGATCGTCAGTACACCGACCGCCCCGAGAAGCCAGGTGTCGAAGTGGCGCCAGATCCGTGCCGAAGCTTGCATCCGCTAGTGTGCGGCGGTCCTCCGCTCTGCCAGCGGGATGTCGGCGACCAAGCGCTGGCGCCGGCGATCCTTGGTGAGCGAGACGGAAACTCCCTCTCGATCGATCTCCACATGGCGGGAGATGGCGGCGATCAATTCATCTTTCAGTGCCTCGAGGGTGGTGGCACTCAGTCCGGCTCGATCGTGGACAAGCACGAACTGTAGCCGCTCCTTCGCCGTGCGCGCCGAGCCACGCTCTCGTCCGCGTAACCATTGTAGGATCATGCCGGCTGTCCTCCCGTCCGTACTTTGCGGGATAGGCGCCGCAGGAATCCATCCTCGGCCGCGAGCTCCTCCAGCGGAACTGTCTCTCCCGTCAGGCGCCGGGCGATGGCCTGAAATGCCCGACCGGCCCGGCTGCGTCCGTCGAGCGCAAGCGGGGTACCTCGGTTGGAGGCGGTCAAGACCTGCTCGTCCTCGGGGACTATTCCGATCAGTTCGATGGCCAGTACCTCAAGCACATCTTCCGCTTTGAGCATCTCGCCGCGGCGTATCATGTCCGGTCTGACCCGATTCAAGATCAGCTTAGGAGGATCCTTTTCCTCGGCCTCGGTCAGCCCGATGATCCGGTCGGCATCCCGCACCGCAGAGACCTCCGGATTCGTGACGATCAACACGATGTCGGCCGGGGCCAATGCGGTGCGGAACCCGCCCTCGATCCCGGCCGGAGAGTCGATCAAGATCCAATCGTGGTCCCGCCGGAGTTGAGCGGTCACTTCGATCATATCCTCCGGCGTGATGGCGGTCTTGTCGCGGGTCTGGGCCGCCGGGATCAGGTACAGATTGGGTACCCGCTTGTCCTTGATCATGGCCTGCCGCAGCTTGCAGCGCCCTTCCACGACGTCTACCAGATCGTACACGATTCGATTTTCTAGACCCATCACCAAATCTAAATTCCTCAACCCGATATCAGCATCGATGCACACCACCCGATGCCCGGCCGCGGCCAAGGCTACCGCGATGTTCGCAGTAGTGGTCGTCTTGCCGACTCCGCCCTTCCCTGAGGTCACGGTTACGACCTTTGCGCCCATCCTTGCCTCACTCCCTCCTGTTCAGTTCGTCTTCCAGGCTTCTGCTACCAGGCTTCCGTCCTTCACGAAGGCCTTCTCAGGCCGCGGATTTCCCCTGCGATCCGGTGAGATGCTGATGTGACTGGCGATCCGAAGCTGAGTGGGCGACAGGTCCAGCGCACAAACCACTGATCGCTCGTTGCCGGTGGCGCCGGCGTGCACGACCCCTCTCAGCTTGCCCCACACCACCACATTCCCGCCGGCGATGACCTCCGCCCCGGGATTGACGTCTCCCAAAATCACCACATGGCCGGGGTGCCTGATTTTCTGGCCGGACCGAAGAGTCCGCTCGATCAGTACGGCCTGGTCCCCCTCGAGCTCAAAAGAACCCGGCTCGCGATCACCGTTCTCGCCGAGCTCCGGCCGGGGGATTTCGAGCGCCAGGCCAAGATTGGCTCCGGCCGAACGGGTCCCGGCGGAGGAGCTGAGGATCGCCGCCAGGGCCACCTCCCGTTGTTGCAGTTCGTCCCGCAACCCGCCGAGCTCCGCAGCCCCTAGGTCGCGATCTGCCACTTGAAGCACCAGGCGTGCCCCGCGAAAGAAATCGGCGCGGTCGTCGATCGCCTGCAGCAGGGACGGCCGGACGATGTGCCAGTCGCCTTCGGGGACCGTCACCAGCAATCCATCGCCGATGCCTTTGAGCGCGAGCGAGCTGCCCATTGTGGTAACGGGCGGCGATTTTAGCATCCAGGGGACTCTGGCGCCAGTCGGGGTGGCGCTCAACCGGCGGCGTCGATCGCCTTGAGCTGGAAATAAGCTTCCAACACCTGCTGGACGATCGGGCCGGAAGTGACCGCTCCCTCGCCACCGTTGTACACGAAAGCCACGACCACGATTTCGGGGTTCTCAAAGGGAGCGAATGCCGTGTACCAGGAGTGGGTGGGCCAGTTCCCGGGGATGCAGAGGCCGCGGCGGAAGGCGGTATCGTCGCAGAATTCGCCGGTGCCGGTCTTCCCGCCGGAAGAGATCCCCTCTAGCTGCGCATAGTCGTGGGCCGTTCCTTCGTCATCCTCAACCACGAGTCGCATTCCCTCCTGGACCAGATCCAGCACCCCCGGGCGCAGCAAGATGTCGGGCGACTCGGGGTGCTCTGCGATGATCTGTTCCCGGACCTCCGGATCCAGGCTTGGGCAGTCGGCGGCGATTCCCGAGGGAGGGATCCGCACGCTGTCGCCAATGTCCCACAGAACACACGGCTCGTAGCGCTGGACGAGATTGCCCTCGCCGTCCAAGACATCCCGAACCAGATGCGGCCACATGACTCTGCCGCCGTTGGCGAGCGTGGCTATCGAGGTGAGAACCTGAAGCGGGGTCGCTCCGACGAATCCTTGTCCGACGACGCTGATGTATGTGTCGCCGGTCGACCAGCTTTCTCCCCGATTCAACCGCTTCCAATCCGGATTGGGTATGAGGCCGTCTTCCTCGCCTGGGAGATCGATTCCAAGCAGATTCCCGTATCCGAGGGCGCGGGCATAGATATTCAGGTTATGGATCCCGAGGCCATCCCCGATCACCTCGTCCTCGAAACCCCCGCCGATCTTGTAGAAATAGACATTGCACGAGAAGGCGATGGCCTGCACGAAGTTAATGTTTCCGTGCCCGTCCTCCTTCCAGCACACAAAGTCTTTCGCCAGGCCCGGGTCGTTCGGGAAGTACTGGTTCTGAATCGTGATCAGTCCGGGATCGAACAGCGTGCGATTCGGGTCGATGATTCCTTCGTTCAGCGCTCCAAGGGCAGTGACCATTTTGAAGGAGGATCCGGGCGGATAGCTCGACTGGATCGCCTGATTGGTGAGCGGCTTGCTGGCGTCCTCCGAGAGCTGGCGGAAGTAGTACTCGGGAATGAAGCGGGCCAGGCGGTTGTTCTCGTAGCTCGGAATCGACACCATCGCTAAGATCTCGCCCGTCTGAGGATTCATGGCAATCACCGCACCGATGGTGGTCTTCACGTCGCCGGCGACGCGATTGAGAAACTCCATCCTATTCTCCAGAGCACTGGTCGCGATCGCCTGCAGCCGGGTATCGATGGTTAACAACAGGCTGCTGCCGGGCACCGGCGGATTACCCGCCCCCACTTCGTGCAACTGTGAGCCGGCCACATCCTTCTCGACCAGCTTCAGGCCGTTTGTGCCGGCCAAGATATCCTGATAGGCGAATTCAATCCCGCCGTAGCCGACCTTGTCTCGGTCGGCGACGAACCCCAGGCTTTCCCAGAAATCGACCTCGGCGGCCGGGATGGGGCCCAGGTAGCCGATGACGGCAGAGGTCAGGATCCCGGTCGGGTATTGCCGGACCGGAACCGCCTCGACTGTCACCCCCGGCATGTCGATTTGCTGCTGGAGCAGTATTCGGGCAGTCATGTCGTCGATGTCGCAGGCGACCGGCCACGGATCGAACGGGCGATTGGTGAGGCCCTCTTCCACCAGCTGGCGGATCCCGCGACCGGCGACGCAAGCCGCCGCTGGCGGGCCCTCCAGATCCAGCGGCACTCCGGTGATCTCGGAGAGCTTGCGGTAGATGGCTTCGATCTCGGCCTCCGAATCAGGCAGGCTCGCCGGAGTGATGTACACGTTGAAGGACGGCAGGTTTCGCACCAGCTGCGACCCATTGGCGTCGTAGACCACGCCACGGGCGGCCGGGATGCTGATCCGGTCGAAGCGGTTGTCGTCCGCCCGCCTCGAATAGGTCTCTTCCTGGAGGATTTGCAAGTTGAACAACCGGGCGACGAACACCAGCAGCAAGATCCCCACAGCCAGCAGGGTGAGCTGCACTCGCCAGACCGGGACAGTGCTTCTCTGATGCATCTGCAGTTAGGCGGTTACCTGGCCCGGGGTGAAGAAACGGCTCAGCGCCTCGGCGGCCTGGGCCGTCGGCAGTGCCAACACCAGGTTGAGGAACAAACTGGGAAGCACGATCCGGTTGAGCACCAGCGGCAGATCGATCGGATGGCCAGCAACCCAGAGGCTGGAGAGCTGGGCGGCATAGAAAACCGCGGAGGCCGCCAGCACTGCCGCTAGCTGCATGAGCGGGTGTACTCCCCAGAATCGTCCTTCCGAGTACGAGACCATAACACCCACCAGTACCAAGGCGGCCGAGCTTACGCCGAGCGGGACTGCGGAGAACAGGTCCAGGGCCAACCCCCCGACGAAGCCAAACAGCAGCGCCTGCCTGGCATGGCCGGCCAAGGCCCAAGCCGTGATCGCCAGCAGAACGAGATCGGGTCGCCCGTCGACTAGCCGGAGATGATTGACCAGACTGGCTTGCAGCACAGCAAGCAGTGAGATCCCTGCCAGGCCGAGCAAGAGGCTCACGGGGTCGGCACCTGATCGACCGGTTGGAAATTGGTGATGATCAGCACGATCTCCAGGTTTTCGAAGTCAACGATCGGCTGGAGCACCGCCCGCTGAAAGAGCTCGAAGTCTCGAGTCCGCACGCTCACGATGTGACCGACCGGAATGTCCGGAGGGAACACCCCGCCGAGTCCGGAAGTCAAGACCAGCTCTCCCGGGGAGACCTGAGCTTCATGGCTGATCAAATCGACTTGCAACTCACTGTTTGGCTGGGCGATCACCAGCCCCTCCGCCCGCGAGTCCTGCAGGCGGACGTTGACGGCCGATTGAGGGTCGGTGATCAGTTGGACCCGAGAGGAGGTGGCGTTGACCTCCACGATCCTCCCCACCAGGCCGGACTCGCTGACGACCGGCATGCCGTAGGCCAGTCCTCGATCAGAGCCGGCGCCGATGCTGATCGACCGCACGAAGGGGCTCGGGTCAAGCCCGATCACGCTTACCGCAAGATAGCGGCTTTCCGGGCTAGTCCGGGCGAAGTTCAAGAGCGCTCGCAGGATCTCCGATTCGGCGGCCTGCTCTTGGAGCGCGATGATCTGGTCCTGCAGGACGGCGTTCTGACCCTCGAGTTCGTCGATCCGGGCCTGTAAAGCGGAGGCCTCCCGCGGAGCAGTCAGGAAGTCGCGGGCTGCATAGTAGCGCTGAGAGACCCACTGCTGCGCCCCGGCCAGCGGCCGAACGACGACCTGCCGGGCCGATCCCAGGTATCCACCCAAATTGAGCACGAACAAGGCGGCCGAGAGCAGAATCAACGCGCTCGCCAGCAGCGTCTTGGAAGAGAGCCGGGTCATCTTGCTGGGCGGCCGAACCAGGCTCCGATCAAATCGGAGAGCGGTCGGGGCTGACGAGGAACGGGCGGTTGATCTCCAGATTCTCAAGAATCATGCCGGCGCCGCGGGCCACGCAGGTCATTGGATCCTCCGCCAGCCACACTCGCATATTGAGTTCCTCGGAAAGCCGGGTGTCCAGTCCCTTCAGCTGAGACCCACCCCCAGCCATGCAGATCCCGACCTCCATGAGGTCGGCGATGATCTCCGGGGGGATCTCGTCGATGGCGTCCTTCATGACCTCCAGAATGACCTTGACCGAGCCGGCAAGCGCCTCCCGGATCTCGATCGAGGACAGCTCCACCGCTTGCGGCAGCCCGCTGACCAGATTTCGCCCCCGGACGGTCATGGTCTGCTCGTCCTTGATCGGGGAGGCCGAACCCATGGTGATCTTGACCCGCTCGGCCATCCGTTCGCCAATTAGCAGGTTGTGTTTGTTCCGGACGTAACCAACGATGTCCTGGTCCATTTCATCCCCGGCGACCCGCAGCGAGCGAGACGTCACGATACCGCCCAGCGAGTAGACCGCCACCTCGGTCGTCCCGCCGCCGATATCCACGATCATCGATCCGCCGATCTCGCCGATCGGCAACCCGGCTCCAAGGGCCGCGGCAGTCGGCTCTTCAATCAGGTAGGTCTCTCGGGCACCGGCGGCCATTGTGGCATCGAAGACGGCCCGCCTCTCAACCTCGGTGGCTCCACTGGGGATTCCAACCACAACCCGCGGGCGGGGAACCGGGGCGATGCTCTGCTCGTGCGCCTTGCCGATGAAGTACTCCAGCATCGCCTCGGTGATGTCGAACTCCGAGATCACGCCGTCCCGCAGGGGCCGCAAGGCGATCACGTTCGCCGGGGTCCTGCCGACCATCTCCTTGGCCTCCGCTCCGATGAAAAGCGGTCGCTTGGACCGTTTTTCGATGGCCACCCAAGAGGGTTCGTTGAGAACGATCCCCTTACCGCGAACGTGGACGAGGGTGTTCGCAGTTCCGAGATCTATTCCGATGTCAAGGGAGAATAGTCCAAGCAGCCAGTTAAGGGGATTGAAAGCCACGGGTAAGCCCCTCCGGCTGAAGGGCGATCGGCATTATACCATGCGGTGTCCGAAGGCCAATTTTTGAAGCTTATGTTAGGAAAACGGCCGTCGCCCCGGCAGTATAATCGGCTGTTCCATGGATCTGACCCAACAAATCGGCGACTATGTCGCCCGCGAGGCGCTGCTCGAACCCAAGCAGCGCCTCGTTGTCGGAGTGTCTGGTGGGGCGGACAGCCTCTGCCTAATGGACAGCCTGCACCGTCTCGGTTACCGCCTGGTGGTGGCTCATTTTGACCATCGGCTGCGCCCGGAGAGCGCTTCTGAAGCGGAAACGGTTCGCAAGCTTGCAGCTTCCTACGGCCTGCCGGTGGAGATTGGCGCAATGGATCTTCCCCGGGACAGAGGGTCATCGGAGCAGCTCGCTCGGATCGAGCGTTATCGATTCCTGGCCCGGGTCGCCACCCGGCGCCGGATCCGAACCCTGGCAGTCGGACACACCGCGGACGATCAAGTCGAGACCGTGCTCATGCACTTGCTGCGCGGCGCCGGGCCGCCCGGCCTGCGGGGGATGCTGCCGCGCACTCGGCTGGACGCCTGGATGGGGAACCTCAAAGCTCCGGGTTTGACTGTCATCCGGCCCCTGCTGGAGCTGCGGCGGGCCCAGACCGCCGCCCACTGCGCGGCACACGGACTCGCGCCTCTGGACGATCCGAGCAACCGGGATCTCCGATTCTTTCGCAATCGACTGCGCCACGAACTGATTCCGCAGTTGTTGGTATACAGTCCGGGCATCGAAGCTGCACTGCTGCGGACCGCCAAGCTGATGGCAGCCGAGACGGAGTTGGTGGACGATCTCGTCGAATTCAACTGGAGCAGCTGGGTTCGGGAGCTTGGTCCGGGCGCGCTGTCGCTGAACCGAGACCGCCTGCTTGCCGCGCCGTTGGCCCTACAGCGGGCCGCGCTGCGAAGGGCAATCCAGACCCTCCGGCCGGAGCAGCGGGACATTGGCTTCGAGGCTATCGAACGGGGACTGGCCAGCCTGCGCGACAGCCGCCGCCAGACGGTGATCGGACAGCTTGAATTGCTGCCGCTGCGGGGTGACCTGATCCTGAAGACCATTACCGCACCCCTGGCGTTTCCCGACCTGCCTCAACTTCGGACACCCGCCGATCGACGACTTCGTATCCCAGGTACCGTGAGGCTGGCAAACCGCTGGGCGATCGATTTCCGGTCGGTTCGACGGAGCGGCCGACGGGGCCTACAAGCGGGCCAAGTTCGATTTGACCTCGACCGTCTGCCTGACAAGCTTGTCCTTCGGGCACCACGACCCTCCGACCGGCTGCAGCCGGTCGGAATGCGCGGCACGCTTAAGCTTGCGGATCTGTTCATCAATCGAAAAGTTCCCAAGCTGGCCCGGGCCCGTTGGCCGGTACTGGTCAGCGGGGAGGATCTGATTTGGATCCCGGATCTGCATCGGTCTCGGATCGCGCGGCCCTCGAGCAAGTCCAGACGCCTGCTGGAATTGACCTTGAGGCGGCCCGCTGACTGAGCCAAACCGGCTGCCTATGGTAAACTGCACACACTCAGTGGTTCACACCTCAAAACCTCATTGAGCTCCTCGAAAATTGAGACCGCCCACGTGTCCGCGAGCATGGCCCACTATCTGGGGGGCCTGTATCGGCTCGGCGGACACGAATCCCCTATCTCCCTCTCCGCGGTCGCAGAGGAAGTCGAAGTCACGGCCCCGGCAGCGGCTCGCATGTTTGGCCGGTTGGAAGCAGCCGGGCTGGTTGAGCGAGAACCCTACCGCGGGGTTCGTCTCACTCCCCGGGGCGCCGTCGAGGCGCTGCGGGAGATCCGATCGCATCGGCTAAGCGAGGCTTTCCTGGTCCGAGTCATGGAATACGGTTGGCATGAGGCCCATGACCTCGCTGATCATTTGGCCGAGATCGGCGATGGCGACTTCATAGACCGGATGGAGGCGAAAGCAGGTTTTCCGCGCCGCTGCCCGCATGGCGAGCCGATTCCAAGCCGGGATGGTAAGCTGCCTGTCCTCAAGGATTTGCCTCTGACCGAGCTATCCCAGGGCGAGCACGGGACGATCAGCCGGGTGCGGATCCGGGACTCGGAGAAACTGGAGTATCTCGCCAAGGAAGGGCTGCTCCCGGAAGTTGGGTTCCGGGTGGAAGCGAAGGCCCCCTTTGGCGGTCCGATCCGATTGCGGCTTGGGAACCGGGAGGTCGTGCTGGGGGCGGAAATCGCCGGAAAGTTGTGGGTGGAGCGCGAGATCGCGGCTTAGCATGGCTTGACGCTCGGGCGGGCGTTTGCTAGAATCCCGGGCTGAAGACAACTGAATAGCGGGAGATAGCGGCTGAGTCTCGGCTCGAGGGCCGAGATGACGAGGAAGAGGTTCCCCGCCGCACGGTGGGGTTAACCCCGGGAAACCGGGGGAAGATCGAGCGCTCAGCGGATGCCTCTGAGGCCTGCCACAGGCTTCGCTCTCCCCTCCAATCGACTTCCGGAACAAAACCGCCCGGTGACGGACGGGACAACCTCCGAAGTTGTGGCCAGATCCTATTGGATCTGATGGATATCGGAGGGCCAGCTTGATCTGCTTTTCAGCTCGGCACGCCCTGCGTGCCGGATTTGTTTATGGATGGGACGGGATCTCGTGAAGTACGAGAGATACCGGATCCCAACCGCTCCGGCACCCAACGTCGCAAAACATCCCAGTCGCTTCAAGGTTCGAGTCAGCCGAGTCCAGCTCGCCAGACTCCTGCTGCGCGAGTTGATTCGCTACCGGGGCGACCTTCCGGTGGTCCTCAGTCGCCCGTGTGTCTACGGAGTGTTCTCCGGCCCGACCGGTGGATTCCTGCCCAGGGAGCAGCTGTGCGTCGGCTGTCTACGCTGTACGGTCGAACATCCAAGTGTCGTACAGATCTTGCCCAATCCAGCTCACGCCGAACTTGGCGATTCCTACTTCGACCCGGACAAAGTGGCGACCGTGCTCTACGAGGCCGCGACCGGACGGGTCCCGGTTCGCGGAGCAGGGTACGGCGGTGCGTTTGGCGGCTCCGGCTGGGATGGGATGTGGACCGACATGTCCGAGATCGTGCGGCCTACCCGAGACGGAATCCATGGGCGGGAGACCATTTCGACCGCGGTGGCGATCGGCCGCATCCCGCGGGCCCTGGAGTTCGACTCGGCCGGCGATCTGATCGGTCCGCTGCCTCCGGTCATCACTCTTCCGATCCCGATCCTCTTCGATTGGATGCCGGATCTCGCCATCCAGACGACCGCGCTTCGGGCACTGCAGAACGCGGCCGGCACTCTCCAGACGCTGATGTTGGCTCCGACCGAACTGGCGCTCAGGGAGGGCGGGGCCTGTGTTCCACTCGTCAGGCCGCATGAGTTGGACCGGCTGGTGGAGGAGCGGCATCGCTTTGGGTTCGTTGAGCTCGATGGTTGGGATCCCGCGGCGTACCAGCGGTTGCACTCGGCGTTGCCCGACACAGTGATCGCGGTGCGCCTGCCGCTCGGTCAATCCCCACTGGATCTGGCGGCCCACGGCGTGGGCGTGTTTCACCTAGCCGCCGACTATCACGGGCGGAGCACCGATCAGTTCGCGCTAGACGCGATTCGTGAAACGCACGACCAGCTGGTCCGGGCCGGCCTGCGGGAGCAGGTAACCCTGATCGGCAGCGGCGGATTCGCGGCCGCCGAGCACGTTCCAAAGGCCATCATCGCCGGGTTGGACGCGGTGGCGCTCGACAGCGCGCTGCTAATCGCCTTGCAGGCCCGGATTGTGGGCGAGTTGCGGCGGCCAGGGGAAGGGGGATTCCAACTGCCGCCCTTCGAGGTGGCTTGGGGCGCCCAGCGAATCGTCAACTTGATTGCCTCCTGGCGCGATCAGCTGCTCGAAGTGCTGGGCGCCATGGGATTGCGGGAACTGCGCCGCCTGCGGGGCGAGATGGGCCGAGCCATGTTCCAAGCCGATTTGGAACGGGAAGCTTTCGCCGGCATCGAGGGGTTCGAACATGGCGCGCCCTGACTTACTCGAACGGATCACTGCCAAGCATACGGAGGGGCTGCGGCACGGATTCGCTCAGTGGCCGCGGGCCGCCGATCCGCCGCCGGCCCTGGGCGACCGCCGCTGGACGGAGGATCTGATCCTCTCGACCTGGCTCCAGGCCGAGGGCCAGGCTCCTGGCGGCCGCGAGCATCGGGTCGGGCGGTCGGGAGGCGGGTTTGACTCCCTGACCTTCGTGTCGCTCCCCGAAGACGCCTGGCTCCCGGCCGACGTGCCGATCGATACCTCGCTCGAGCTTAACCGTCGACCGCACGACCCGAGGATCCGCATCCCGATCCCGTGGTATGGCGCCGGGATGTCCTACGGCTCGGTCAGCGAGCAGGTGATGCTGTCGCGGGCCATGGCGGCCGAGCGCTGGGACACTTTCACCTCCACCGGCGAAGGCGGCTACCCGGCCTCCCTGGTTCCCTACCGTCGGCATGTCATCACTCAGATCGCCACCGGGCTGTTTGGGGTCCGGGAGGAAACGATCCAGCGGGCTCGGATCGTTGAGTTCAAGTACGCCCAGGGCGCCAAACCGGGGCTCGGCGGACATCTCTTGGGAGACAAGACGACCGTGTCCGTGGCCCGCATGCGCGAGTCGCTCCCCTGGGTCAGCCTGTTCTCCCCGTTCCCCTTCCACAGCGTGTACTCGGTGGAGGATCATCGCAAGCATGTCGACTGGGTGAAGACGGTGAATCCGGATGCCCTGATCGTGGTCAAGGTCTCAACTCCGACCGATATCGACATGGTAGCGGTGGGGAGCTATTACGCCGGGGCGCATATCCTGCAGGTTGACGGGTCGTATGGGGGCACCGGGGCCGCCCCGGAGATCGCCAAGAAGAACATCGCCATGCCGGTGGAGTTAGCGATCCCCAAGGTACATCGTTACCTGTTGGCGGAGGGCGTGCGGGACGAGATCGTGGTGCTGGCGAGCGGCGGATTGCGAACCCCCGATGACATCGCCAAAGCGATCGCCCTCGGTGCGGATGGGGCGGTGTTGGGTACCGCGGAGTTAGTGGCCATCGGCTGCACCCGTTGCAAGAACTGCGAACGCGGCCGGGGATGCCCCTTCGGCCTGACCACCACCGATCCTGAGCTTTCCCTGCTCATCGATCCGGCCTGGGGCGCAGAGCGGATTAGTAATCTGTATGGGGCGTTTCAATCCCGCCTGCGCGAGATCTTGAGGCAGTTGGGGTTGAGCCGGGTTAGCGAGCTGCGCGGTCGAACTGATTTGCTCCGCTATTCACCGCGACCAGGGTAAGCGATGGCAGAGTCCAATCCCTCCCAGCTCTCGATTGCGGAACGAATCCTGTCCTCCCGTGCCCGGCTGGCGGGCCACGACGACTCGCCGCACTCCCTACACAAGGCGGAGGCCGAGGGAGGCTGCGGCGTCATCGGAATCGCAAGCAGCGTGCCAATCGAAGGCCGCCATTTGCTTCAGGCCTTAATCCAGATGCGCAACCGCGCCAATGGAAAGGGCGGCGGCGCGGCGCTGGCAGGAATCGATCCGGCCGCATTAGGAACCAGTGCCCAAGTCCTCGCCAACTGCTATCTGCTGGCGGTGGCCTACCTTGCCGAAGGCGCTCGTTCCGAAGTTGAACGGGAGCGGATCGATTCGATGTTTGATGTGGAGCACACCCACCTGCTCCCGGTGCTTGCCAGCCTCGACCCGCCGGCTCCCAAGGTCGTGCTCTATTTTGTGCGGCCGAAAAGTAGTCGGCTGGAAGAGCTGGCCGACCTCGGCAAGCTGCGGGGGATCGATCGCCCGACTCTAGAAGATGAGTTTGTCTACCAAAACAGCTACAAGCTGAATAGCAGTTACTATGCCTCGCTGGGTGAGAAGCGAGCTTTTGTGTTATCGCACGGCAAGGATCTCCTGGTGCTGAAACTGGTTGGCTATGGCGAAGATGTGTTTCACGCCTATGGGCTGGAGAGCCTGCGCGCTCACGTGTGGATCGGTCACCACCGCTATCCGACCAAGGGTCGGGTGTGGCATCCGGGCGGAGCTCATCCTTTTGTGGGACTTCACGAAGCGCTGGTACACAACGGGGACTTCGCCAACTATGCTTCCATGTCAGCCTACCTGGCGCAGAACAGCATCCGTCCTTTGTTCTTGACCGATACCGAGGTCTCGGTATTGGTCTTCGACCTGCTTCACCGCACCTTCGGCTATCCGCTTGAGTACGTGATCGAGGCCCTGGCGCCTACCACCGAGCGAGACTTCGCACAGTTGCCCGAGCGACGGCGCCGAATCTATCAGTGGATTCAGGCTGCCCACATCCATGGTTCACCGGATGGGCCGTGGTTCTTCTTGCTTGCTCAGACCGCCGCTAACCGGGACGGTGGGCGGGAAGCCCGCTTGATCGGGATCACGGACACCAGCATGCTGCGGCCCCAAGTTTTCGCCCTCCAGCAGGGCGGGCCCGGCCAGCCTTCGATCGGGTTCGCCGCTTCGGAGAAACAAGCCATTGATGCGGCGCTTCAGAGCCTGGCCGGCTCCGACTCCAGATTTGGGACTCGAGCGGACTTGGTATGGAACGCCCGCGGCGGCAGCCACACCGACGGCGGGGCGTTCGTGTTCAGCGTCCAGCGGGCTTCAAACGGCGAAGCAGAATTGGGCTGCCAAGACAAGTTCGGCCGGCCGATCCAAATCTCGGAGACCGGAGTTCCCTATCGGGGCGGGGTCACGCTCCGGCCAACGGAGAAATCTCCGATCGAGCTGGCCGGATCCACAGGTTCGCTCTTCCAGGCGGCGACCCAGGCCCTGCCGGGTTGGAGTTATCCGCAACTCCAGGCGTTCCTCGCCGAACTGACCGGCGGCCCGCTCGAACTCGGCGACCAATTGGAACTGCTCAGCCTGCTGCTTGACCGCCGATATCCGACCGGATCTCTGCGCCGCAGCTCGGTCCTCTCACTTGTCGATCAGGCCCTAGCGAATTGGGCCCGCAAGGTTGCCGATTCCTCGGGCAACGGGTTCGTGCATCACGAGAAGGGGCGCCCGCTGCCCCAGGCTCGCGGCGAGGCCGAGCGAGTTGTGCTACAGGCGCAGGGTTACCCGGCTCAGGGCAAGGGTTCGTTGGCGCTGGAGGTTCGAGAGCTCGTCGAACGCGGCTTTTCCCGGATTATTCTGATGGGAGCGAGCGGCCAGCGGTTCATCGGTGCCGGACTGGGCTCCGACACCGAGGGGGTCCGGATTGAAATCTTTGGTTCTTCAGGAGACTACCTGGCGTCCGGGATCGACGGGGCCGAGCTGGAGGTCCATGGCTCGGGCCAGGATCAACTGGGGCAGATCATGAAACGAGGGCGGCTGGTTGTGCATGGTGACGTCGGCCAAACTTTCATGTACGGTGCGAAAGGAGGGGAGGCCTTTGTGATGGGAGGTGCCGCCGGCCGCCCCCTGATTAACGCGGTCGGGAAGCCGCGGGTCGTCATCAACGGGACCTGCCTGGATTACCTGGCCGAATCCTTCATGGCCGGAGACCCGCTGGATGGCGGAGGGTTCGTTGTGCTGAATGGGGTGGGTTTCGACCCGGCGGGCAGGGTGGTGGAGCTCGACTCGCCCTATCCAGGCGGCAACCTGTTTTCCTTGGCCTCCGGTGGGGCGATCTTCGTCCGCGACCCGGATCGCCAGCTTTCGGAGGATCAACTCAACGGTGGCCGGTTCGCAGACTTTCGGTCTGAATACTGGGAGCTGGTCCGCCCGCTGTTGGAGGTGAACGAACGCCTCTTCGGGATCCCAATTGCACGCCTGCTCGAGCACCAGGGACGGGAGGCGGCTCCAGCGGCCGTTTACCGGGCGATCCTACCTGCTGGCCACAAGGCGCTGCAGCCTGAGCAGGCCTGGGTTGCCCACTAGGCGTGAACTCCCGGGGCGGCGAGACTTGAGCCAAGCTCACGTTCCCGATCGAGCAGCGCCTCGAAGCAGCGAATAGCCACCTCCAGCATGCCCGGATCTGGCGGGCGGGTGGTCAGGCGCTGCAAGGCCAGGTTGGGCCAAATCAAGATCCCCCCAAGCCAGGTCTCCGTCAACCGGGCAGTGAGCCGTACGTATTCGTAGGCAATCGAGGCTAGCAGCGGGATGGCCAGCAGCCGGGTGACGAGCCGGGCACCGAGCGACATCGGGCCCAGCGCTGCAAACAGCACAACCGAGAGCAGCGCCACAGTCAAGAGGAAGGCCGTTCCGCAGCGGGGATGCTCCTTGGGATGCCGGGCGACCTGTGCCGCGTTGAGCTCGTCGCCTGCCTCGAAGGCGTGAATGGTCATGTGTTCCGCGGCGTGGTAGCCGAACACCCGCCGGATCTCAGGTACCCGACCAATGCTCGCGATGTAGCCAATCAGCAGTCCCAGCCGCAGGCCTCCCTCGACGAGATTGGCCGTGAATGGACTCAAACCGAGCAACCCCTGCAGCAGGTGGGCAGCCCCGGCCGGGAGCAACAAGAATCCTACGGTTCCAACCAGCAGGGAGCCAGCCAGAGAGAGAGTAAGCGAGGCGCCCTCGATCCGCTCGGATTGCTTAAGGGCCTGAGCGTTGGCGGAGAACGCGAGGGAGCGAACCCCCAGGGACAACGCCTCCCACAGGACCAGCAGCCCGCGCAGGAAGGGAATGCCTCTCAAGCGGCTGCGAGCCAGCCGGCCGAGCGGCCAAGACTCCACCACAATGGATTGATTAGGAGCCCGAACGGCAATGCTGTATGCCCGTAGGCCGCGCATCATCACCCCTTCGATCACCGCCTGGCCCCCGTAGGTCGATCGGCGGGTCGAGTCGGCGCCCATTCTCAGGCGGGAAGGGCGGCTAAGAACCGGATCAGGGTATCGATGCCGCGGTAGAAATTGGGGAGGTGGAATTTTTCGTTCGGGGCATGCAGGTTGTCATCCGGTAAGCCGAACCCCAGCAGCAAACTGTTGACCCCGAGCAATTCTTGGATCATCCCGACGACCGGGACAGTGCCGCCCTCTCGTTTGTATACCGCAGGCTTCCCCCAGGCCGCCTCGAGCGCTTTGGCCGCGGTTTGAACCTCCGGAGCGTTGCGATCGATGATCCCAGGGACAGCCCCAGCCAGCATGTCGACTTCCCAATCCACAGTCGGAGGCGCGGACCGTCGCATGTATTCGATCAGAGATTCATGGACCTGCTCGGGCCGTTGGTCCGGCACGAGCCGGGTTGAGATCTTCGCCATGGCCTTGGCCGGGAGCACGGTCTTCGAACCGGCCCCCGTGAATCCGCTGAGCATCCCGTTGACGTCGAGCGTCGGGCGGGAGGTGGCCCGCTCGGTGGCTGTGAATCCCGCCTCCCCGCCGAGCGCCTTGGTCGCCGATTGCTCCATCCACCAAGCCTCAGCCTGCGGCAGTTGGCCAAGATCGGCCCGATCGCGTTCTGTCAGCGGTCGTACTTGATCGTAGAAGCCGGGGAGGGTCACCCGCCCGGCCGCATCGTGCATTCCGGCAATCAGACGGGCCAGCACGTTGGCCGGATTCTCCACGGCGCCGCCAAAGGTTCCGGAATGCAGATCGCCCGCTGGCCCCTGGATCCGCACCTCGAAGTATGCCAGCCCTCGGAGGGCCAAGGTCAAAGACGGAATGTCCGGTCCGAGCACGCCCGCGTCGAGATTAAGGCAAAAGTCGCAGGCAAGCTTGTTCCGCTGCTGCTCGATGAAGGCTCCCAGATTCGGGGAGCCGATCTCCTCCTCGCCCTCGATCATGAATTTCAGATTGAGCGGGAGGCCAGAGGTCTTGACGAGCGCCTCGGCGGCCTTGAGCTGTGCAACGATCTGCCCCTTCATGTCGGAGGCGCCCCTGGCGAAGAGATCCTCGCCGCGGATTGCCGGTTCGAACGGGGGACTCTTCCAGAGGCTGAGCGGGTCTACCGGCTGGACATCATAGTGGCCATACACCAGAACCGTGGGAGCGGAATCCCCGGCCTCCAGCCATTCCCCGTACACGACTGGATGCCCCGCCGTCGGAAGCACCTCAACGGACTTTAGCCCTAGTTCCCTCAACTGGTCTGCCACCCAGTTCGACGCCCGCACCAGATCAGGTTTGTGCTCAGGCAGGGTCGAGATCGATGGGATACGCAGAAACTCTTTCAGATCCTCCAGGGCCGCGCCACGCTGTTGGCGTGCAAAGTCGAGGGCGGGTTGCGGATCCTGCATCTAACCTCCTTGGGTTGGTGGTACGCTCACGGGGAAGGCGCAGTGATTCTGGCGCTTGCGAGATTGTAACCCGGAAACGCCGGTCGCCGCCGATTCCCAGCTATGGTACGCTTGAATCCGACCGGGGCGCGCCATGGCTGATCTGCCCGCTGAGTTTGCCCGCGACCTGCGGGTGCACGATGACATCATGGGAACCATCGGCAACACGCCCTTGGTCCGCCTTTCACGAGTGACCAGCGGCGTGCGCTGTCGCGTTTTCGCCAAACTCGAGTTCTTCAATCCAGGGGGTTCGGTAAAAGACCGGATTGCGCTGCCGATCCTGGAGGCCTACGAACGATCCGGAATGCTGCGGCCGGGCGGCACGGTGGTCGAAGCCACGTCGGGCAATACCGGGGTCGGGCTGGCGATTGCTTGCGCGTTGAAAGGCTATCAGGCCATCTTTGTCATGCCGGACAAGATGAGCCAGGAAAAGATCCAACTGCTGCGGGCTTTTGGAGCGCGGGTGGTGATCGCCCCGACCGCAGTGGCGCCCGAAGATCCCCGCTCCTACTACTCGGTGGCCCGGCGGCTGGTGGCAGAGACTCCGAATTCGGTCCTGGCCGACCAATACCACAATCCGGTCAACCCTGAGAGCCACTACCTGACAACCGCGCCGGAGATTTGGCATCAAACCGGGGGAATGGTCACCGATATCGTGGTGGGGATGGGAACCGGAGGCACGATCACCGGAATAGCCCAATATATGCGGGAGGAGGGACGCAAGGTTCGGATCGTCGGAGTCGATCCGATCGGCTCGCTGCTCTACGACGCCTGGCGGGCGGGCGGGAGTGCGGTCGGGCTGGAAGCGATCACTTACAAAGTCGAAGGGATAGGCGAGGATTTTGTGCCCTCGACCTTGGACTTGGGGCTAGTGGACGACGTAGTTCAGGTGGACGACGCCGAGGCTTTCCTGTGGACCCGAAGGCTCGTCAGGGAGGAAGGGATCTTCTGCGGCGGCTCCTCCGGGGCGGCAATGGCGGGGGCGGTCAAGGCCGCCAGGGATCTCGGACCCGAGCGGGTGATGGTGGTGATCTTTCCGGACTCCGGGTCGCGCTACCTCTCCAAGGTCTTCAGCGACGACTGGATGCGAGAACACGGGTTCCTGGAGCCCGACCGCCGGCTCATTACGGTTGGGGAGGTCAGCCGATCTCGCGGCCTTCCCTCGTTGGTCACTGCCTCCCCGGGTGATACGTTGCTTGATGTGATCGGTCGAATGCGCAAGCACGCGGTGTCACAGATACCGGTGGTGGATGGTGAAGGACGCCTGATTGGCCTGGTCACCGAACTCATGCTCCTGGATTAC
Organism: uncultured Anaerolineaceae bacterium; assembly: GCA_964359225.1. Classification (GTDB taxonomy): domain Bacteria; phylum Chloroflexota; class Anaerolineae; order Anaerolineales; family E44-bin32; genus JADFRG01. The sequence goes on along the minus strand of CAYHSI010000002.1, from coordinate 1,052 downwards.
ATGCTGGCTGCCGATCCCGATCGGCTGCCTGCAATGAATATCGGGCCCGTGGTTAATACCGAGGTGGCCACGGCATCCGAATCAGACCCGCTGGAAGAGGCCCTGCCCAAGCTGGTTGCCAGCAAAGTGGTGATCTTGGTCGACCCCGCTCGTCTGCCGACCGGGATCCTCACGGTCATCGATGCCCTCGACTACATGGCGGCCCGAGATAGCCGGTGAATCAGCTCCCTGAACTGCCGGAGCTGCAGATCGTTCCGACCGAGTCGCTTCAGCCCCACGAAGAAACCGAGGAGCGGCGGGCGCAGCGTTTGATTCGCTCGCTCCAGACCGAAGGATTCCTAAAGAACCCCCCGGTCGTTCTGCAGATCAGGCAGGACCCGGACCGCTACGTCGTGCTGGACGGAGCAAATCGGACCACGGCTTTCAAACAAATGGGCTTCCCTCACATCTTGGTGCAAATTGCCAGGAGCGGGGTGGAAGTCATGAGTTGGAATCACGTCTTACGCGGCGAGAGCTCGGCGCCCTTGCTAGAAGCCATTCGAGGCCTCAAGGGTGCCCGATTGACGCCGACTGACCCGCAGCGGGCTCCGGCTGCCTTGCAGGCCAGGCAGTCGCTCATGTACCTAGTAGCGCCGGGGGGAGAGGTCTGGCAATTGGAGAGCTCCGAGCTGCAGCTCGGGGCGCGGGTTGAGCTGCTTGGAAAGGTCGTCAAGCTGAGCGAGCGGGGCTTTCGCCGGGAACGCACGGGCGCCGAGGACTTGAATGGCCTGCTGAAACTGTATCCAGACCTCAGCTGCTTGAACGTCTACCCACGATTTGAGGTTAGAGACGTGATTGAAGTCGCAGCGAGCGGGGGTTTATTCCCGAGCGGAACAACTCGGTTCCTGATCTCCCCCCGGGCGCTGCGAGTCAATTTTCCGCTGGCGACCCTGGCCGATCGCTCGCCATTAGAGAGCAAGCGGCAGGTATTGGCCGAATGGATCCGGGAGCGGATGGAGCAGCGCCGGGTCCGCTACTACGCCGAGTCCACTTTCCTCTTCGACGAGTAGTCA
>CAYHSI010000001.1:0-40479 GCA_964359225.1 uncultured Anaerolineaceae bacterium | reverse complement strand
ATCGTCGCGGCTTCGAGCCAGGCTGGCGGCCTGGTCGCAGATTTCTTCTGCGGCGCCGGAACGACCGCGGTGGTGGCGGACCGGCTGGATCGGCGTTGGCTGGCCTGCGATATCTCTCGCTTGGCGATCGGAACCACCCGCCGCCGCTTGCTGTTGCAGCCCGCCGGGCGATCTTTCGGCGTCTGGGAAGATCCCTCGATTCCGGTCGGACCAGTAGTGAAGCCCCGGATGCGGGTTCGGGTCACGGGCCGGCAAGTGCAGGCAAGATTGATCGGGGTTGGAGATTCAGACACTGAAGGGTTAACCGGATTCGAGGTGGACTGGGATTACGATGATCGCCTCTTTCGGAGCCGATCCCAATCGGTCCGTCGTTGGCGCTCGGACGAGTTCATCCCCGTCCTGTCCAATCGCTACAGCCGGCGGGGCCGCTACACGCTGGCCGCCAAAGTCATGACCGCCCAAGGCGGGGTCGGCTGGGTGGCCAAGGAAATCCAGCTGAGCTAATCCGCCTACGCGCAGGCGGCTCATCCAGTCGGATGAGCCGGATTTGGCAATTTCCAGTTGTTGACTCTAACTTGGGACGTCGAGGCGGTAGCCCATGCCTCGGATGGTTCGCAGGAACTGCGGCTTCTTCGAGTTCCCCTCCACCGCGTGCCGCAGCCAGCTCATATGGACATCTAAAGTCCGGGTGTCGCCGGTGTAGTCGGTGAGCCAGACCTCCCGGATCAACTGCTTGCGAGTGAGCAGTTTTCCCGGATTATGCATGAAGAGTTCGAGCAGCTTGGCTTGCTTTGGAGTTAGGCGACTTTCTCGCCCATGCACTTTGACTTTACGTTGAACGAGATTGAGCTTAATCGGTCCGGCCTGGAGCGAATACCGGTCGTCGCCCGGCAAAAGCCGGTACACGCGGTTCACGAGCTTGCGAGCCGTGAACGGCTGAACCAGGTTTACGGTTGAACCGTTCGCCGATTCCGATCCGGTCCCCGCAGGCGAAATCAGGATGATCGGTACGCCGTCCAGATTGGCTCTGGCGGTCCGGCACAGTCGGCTCCCGCTGGTCCGCATCGAGGCTGCGTCAAGAATGAGTACATCCGGAGGGCTCTTCGAAGCCGACTTGATTGCCGGTCCCACTTCATGCTGGACCGTGACCGAGAACCCCTTCTTTTCGAGTGCTGACGCGAAGGAGGGGGCGCTCGGCCGGCCGCTCTCAATCAGCAGGACGCTGGCGATAGTCATCCCTGTGGGGCCCCCCAGCTAAGAGAACTCGGCAGCGTGACGATTTCGCTGCCACGGTCGCGTCATTATAACCAGGTTTGTTGAGACCATACAATGTGACTTCAGTTCCGACTTTGGAATGCGTACAACTCAGCAATTGAGGAGAGTCGCGCGCCATTGCGAATCCGGCTGATCCCTCCTCCTTGTTCGCGGCTGCGACCTCCCCCGAACCCGCGAAATGGTTCCTGTCCAATTCGGGTCATCCACTGATCGGCGAACATCACCGGCCCCGACCACAGCACGAGCGGCGCCAGACTTTCCCTGAGCCAGCCCGGCATTGGGATGGAAGGCTCCCATTCGCTCAGCGCCAGGGTCCTGCCGATCCTCCTGGCAGCTTCGGCGACCTCCCGCTCTCTGCCGGCGCTTGCTCCCTTTCCACTCAAGATCCAGACCGGCAGCTCTGCTGGTTCACAGAAGTATTCAAGGTGGGCCCACTCCTCGATGTCCTGGGCCCACGCTACCTGCCCACTGGCTTCTATGCATTTCGCGGCGGCGAACCTGGCCGAGCCGTGGGCGGGCCCGGATCCGAGGAACACGAGCGGCCAGGCCGGGTCGAACCGCTCCAGCAGTTCGGCCACCGGGCCGGCCTGGGCGACTTGCCACAGGGCCAGCGACCCAGGAATCCCTTTCAAGCCTTCGTTGACTAGTTCTTGGACACCAGGCGGTGCAAGCCGCGCGCCGAGCGCGAATCCGACGATCAGCGATGCCAAGTAACTGAGCAGGCCGGGGCCGGCGGCCTCCGGCGGCAGCTCCAGCTGAATAGATGTATCCGCCTCAGCGGCCAGCGGCCCGCCGGGGACTGAGGTCACGGCCAGGGTCGCCACGCCGGCCGCCTTCGCCAAGCCAACCGCCTCGCGGGTGCGGACAGTCGCGCCGGAGGACGAGATCGCCACAAGCAAGACTCTACCCGGCTCGGACTTCAGATGGGGGATCAAGTATCGGGCGGTCTCCATCGAAGTAAGCCCGACTGCGGGCAGGCCGGTCCAGTTCGTAATGGCCCAGCTCAGGCTGCCGGCGGCGTGGTGCGAGTCCCCACAGCCGCAGATGATCACCTGCCGGATATCCTGGTCCGTTCGATCAAAAAGGCCCCAAGCAGCTTCCTTTGCCTGGGGCCATGCTCGTTCGATAAACTCCGCGGCCATCGCGGTTTGCTCGCTCAACGAACTGGCCATCACAGTGCTCTCGGTATAATTTGGCCGATGCCCTCCCGATATCTGATCCTCGGAGGTCTGCGGGAAGATTATTGTATCACCCACGCGGATCAGGCCTTCCTGGGAGTTATTGGGGGCAACGCGGCCTACGCAGCGGCCGGAGCGGCCGTGTGGTCTCGATCGGTGGGCATCGTCGGTCGGGTGGGTTCTAACTACCCGGCTGAGTGGCTAGAGCGGATCCGCACGGCCGGAATCGAGACGGATGGGATTAGGGTGCTGCCGGATCACCAGGACACTCGCACTTTCTACAAGTATCTCTCACTTCAGGAACGGGTCGATACCAATCCGGCGGCCCACTTCCTGCGGGCCGGCATCCCATTACCGTTGGGGTTGGCCGATTACCGCTCATCAACCGAAGGCCAGGACAACCAAGACGAATTCGGCCCGCTCGCGATTCGGCCCAGCGATCTTCCCGCCGGGCTAGAGGCCGCGGCCGGCGCCCACCTGGCGCCGGGGGACTATCTGACCCACAGCGTTGTGCCCACTCGGCTCCGAGAATCGGGCCTCAGACTGATCACAGTCGATCCTTCGATTCGCTACATGCAGCCGGACTTTCGACACAAGCTCCGCATCCTGGTCAATGGCCTCTCTGCGTTCTTGCCAAGCGAGGCCGAAGCCCGCTCCTTCTTCCAGCCCCGTCCGCCCGGCCTCTGGGAAATGGCGGAGGAATTCGCCAGCTTTGGATGCCCGATCATCTTGGTGAAGCGCGGGGCGGCCGGGCAATATCTGTGGGATAACAATGCCAAACGCCGCTGGCACATTCCCGCCACCCCGGCCCGAGTGATCGATGTCACCGGAGCTGGCGATGCCTACTGCGGAGGATTTCTGGTCGGGCTGGAACAGACCGGAGATGCGGTTGAAGCCGGGCTGCGGGGAAACGTGTCGGCTTCCCTGGCAGTCGAGGGGCACGGACCGCTCTACCTTCTCGGCGCCGCGCCGGGGCTGGCCCAGGCCAGGCTGGAAACCCTTCGGCCCGCGGTCAGGTTGAGTTGAGCATGGACCTGGAACGCTGGATCCAACGGACGCTGACCGTGCAGGGCATCCCCGCGCCAACATTCGAGGAGGCGGCGCGCGCACGCTACTTGATGACAGAATTCCGTTCGGCGGGCTTGCGGGAAGTCGAGCTCAACCCACTCGGCAACCTCTATGCCCGGGTTCCCGGCAATGACCGCCCACCGCTGGTCGTGTCGGCGCATCTGGACAGCGTGTTCTCTACCGCCACCGATCTCGCTCACCGACGCTCCCGGACCCGGTTGACGGGCCCAGGGATCGGCGACAATGCGGTTGCCCTGGCCGCCCTGGTGGAGCTGGCGTTCGACTTCCGGGATCGACCGCCGGCCGGCGACATATGGCTGGTTGCTAATGTGTGCGAGGAGGGGTTGGGTAACCTGCGCGGAATGATTGAGGTCGTTGGGCGCTTCGGGAAATCGGTCGCGGCCTATTTGGTCCTGGAGGGGATGGCATTGGGCCATATCTATCATCGGGCACTGCCGGTACGCCGCTATCGGCTGCAGGCCCGGGCTCGGGGCGGACACGCCTGGATTCATTGGGATCGCCCCTCCGCCCTGCACAAACTATTGCGGCTCGGAGAGCAACTGCTTCGAATTCCGTTGCCGCGCGAACCTCGCACAACCTTGAACATCGGAACCATGAATGGCGGGCGCTCAATTAACACGATCGCCGACGAGGCCAGCCTGGAGCTCGACCTCCGTTCTGAATCTGATCGCACCCTGGAAGAGCTCGAAGCGCGCATCCAGGAGACCATCAGTCGACATCAAGATGAGTCGGTAGTGATCAGGCTCGACCTGGTGGGTTCGCGCCCCGGGGGCGACCTGGGAACTGACCATCCACTCGTCCTAGCGGCGAGCGAGTCACTCCGGCTCAATGGAGAACGCGATCGGATTTTGGAAGCCGGTTCGACCGACGCCAGCGTCCCGCTGAATCGCGGGTTGCCGGGAATCTGTGTCGGGCTGACCAAGGGCGGCGAGGCGCACACCCTGCACGAATACATTGAGATCCGCCCGATGCGCCGCGGCTACCTGTCGCTGGTCCAGCTGATGGAAGCGGCGTTTCTGCTCGACGACCGTCCGTGATCCCCGCTGCCTAGGCCCGATCTTCAGACCGGCGGCTAGGGGGTTCCGGTCGCCGTCGCTTGAGAGGCCGATCCGATGATCAGGAATCGGCCCGAAACCTTCCAGGTTTCCCCCAGAAACATTCGGACTTCATACTCCCCCGGCTGGAACCCTTCTGGGGGATCACACTCGGTGAACCCGTAACCTCCGGTCCCACCGTCCCAGGGTTTGGTCTCGGAACACACGATCTCGGCTCCGAGGTACCAGAGGGCGGTCCAGCGAACTCCATCGTTCATCGCGTCGTAGGTAAATGCTCCGTAGAGAATCCCGACCGGGTTCTCAAAAGCCTCTTCGGCCCCGATGGCCCGGTTCAGCCGATCCAATCGGGGGCTGAACTCAAGCGGGCTGAAGACGGCTTCCGGTCTTGGGGTGACTGTCTCGCGAAAGAGAACCGTCAGCGCGTCGGGGATTCCTGGCGTCGGAGTCGCGCTCGGGGTCAGAGTGGTACTCGGCGTCATGGTAATGGAAGGAGTCGGCGTGATGGAAGGGGTTGGGGTGACCGTGGGGGTCGGGGTCGAGCTGGGAGTGGGAGTGAGTGAGGGGGTCGGAGTGATCAGGACCTGAACCGCCCGTGTGCCAAAAAGGCGGGTAAGCAGGCCGAAGCTGCCGATCGCGAATCCCAGGAGGATCAAGCGCCAGCCTTCCCGAAGCCTACGGTGCCGAAGCGTAAAGTACGGGAGCTGTTGGGCGGCCTGGACCCGACGGTAACCCTGCCAGATCAGGCCTAGCATCACCAACGTCAAAACCCCTACGAACAGGGCGACTCTCTGGTCAATCGAGAGATTTGTCAGCATCGCCGCCAAGGAGCTGGACAGCAGAGCATGCGTTGAATGATGCCGAGTCTAGCGAATTGTAAAGTAGCTGAAGTGGAACTGAATCTGTTCTTCGCGGAGACCCAGGGTGTCGTTGCCATTCAAGACCTGCCCCCTCGGACTGCGGGCGGTCCAAGTGTAGTGGCGGGTTGAGCCGGATCCCGCTTTTCCGGTGACTGCGAATTCCCCCCCTGGGAGCAATTCGCCGAGTAGCTGGCGATACCAGTCGGCGATTGCGCTCCGCGAGAATACCATCCGCTCCCCGGTGACATGTGCCGCGTTTTCGGCGTAGAGATCTGCCACCAAATTGCCGTCGCCCTCGTTCAGCCGGCCGACCAGCCGTTCAGGCATGTCGGCAACCGGGGGTTCGGTAGGCCACTCAAAGGCCGCCACTGAGGCCCACAGGTCGCTGTATGCGTCGCGCGAGGCGACATCCCAGCTCCAGGCGTTCGCCGCGCTCAGGCCAAGTTCCTTGGCTTTAGCAAGAAACCGAGTGGTCTCCTCCGCGGTCGGCCGCCAGCTGCCGCGGCCGTAGGTCGGGGCAGTCGGGATGACCGGTCGAGCTGGGTTGAGGGCCAGGTATTGCTCCACGCACAATTCGAGTTGGGCCTCTGGATTGTGGGCTTGCTCGTAGTACACCTGCGGCATGGCGTAATCGCAACCCTCCAGAAACTCGGCGAATGGGAATGGGGTGTGGCGCTTTGGGAAACGGTAGGTGCTGAGGGCCACCGGGAGATTCGGCAGACCCGCGCGAAGCTCCTGCATAAAGCGGCGGGCCGCGGACTGCTTCCTCCCTGTCTGGAATTCTCCCTCGGCATCGATGACATAACCGTCCACTCCCAGGTCCAGACTACGTTGAACGGCGATCCGGGCTTCTCCGATCGGGTTACTGCCACGGATGTAATGCCAGCCCCAGACTTGGATGCCCTCCTTCCGACAGGCGGCGATGAGCGGGGGCACCAAGTCTTGCTTGCTGTTCTTGTCCACGTTGTACAGCAGCGTCCCATCCGCGATCTTTACCAGAACATGCGATAAGCCGGCGGACTTGGCCTTAGAGGCGATCGCGCTCGGATCACCCCCCTCGCAATTCCAGATCTGCCAGATGTAGTAGCCTTTGCCAAGCAGCGTCATTTCTTAGTTACCTTGCACCCTCACCCAGGGTTCGTGCCTGCAATCCCCGCTCACTCCCGATCAGCGGCCAACTCGCCGGCGCGGGTCAGCACATCCGAACCGTACTTTGCCCGCAGCCGGTCGATCGCCTGCAGCAGCTTCCGGTCGTGCTCCCAGGCCCGGTCGAATAGCTCAAGCTGCCGCAGGGGAGGGCCCAAATCCGACACGCCCACCCCGAGCAAACGGACCGCCCGACCCCGGCGCCAGTTGGCCTGAAACAGCGACCAGGCGGCACGGAAGATCTCCTGGTCCTGATCCGTTGGCTGAGCCAACCGAATTTGCCTGCTGATCGTCGCAAAGTCCGGCCAGCGCAGTTTGATCCGGACCGTCGATCCGGCCAATTCGGCTCGGCGCAGCCGCCGGCCTACTCTTTCGCTCGATTCCAGCAAACAGCGGCGCAGTTTCGCCTCGGATGAAACATCCCTAGCAAAGGTCTGCTCTGCGGAGACCGAGCGCGGTTCATAAGAATCCTCGACAGGCCGGTCGTCGAGTCCCCGGGCCCTGGCTGCAAGTTCTGTGCCCCAATCTCCAAGCGTCGCTCCGAGCCGATCCGCCGACAAGCGGGTCAGCTGACCGATGGTCCGGATCTCGAGCTCCGCAAGGCGGGCCTCGGACTTGGGGCCGATCCCCCAGAGCATACCAACCGGGAGCGGTGCGAGGAACTGGGCCTCCGAGCCGCCGGGAACGGCGATCAGCCCGCCGGGCTTGCCGACTTCAGTTGCGATCTTGGCGACCAGCTTGTTGCTGGCTACCCCCCATGAGCTTGGCAGGCCAAACCGGCTGCGGATTTCGGTCTGCATCTCCCGGGCCGCGCCCGAGCCTCCCCGCGGGTCGTCGCTCGCATCCAGGAATGCCTCGTCTATCGAGATCTGTTCAACCACCGGAACCGAATCGCGCAAATACTGCATCACGCGTTCCGAATGGTCCGAATACTCTCCATGCCGTGGTCGGACAATCTGCAGTCCGGGACACAATCGCACGGCCTGGGCCATCGGCATCGCCGATCGAACCCCGAACTTTCGAGCGGCGTAGGAGGCCGAGGCCACAACTCCCCTCCCCTCCGGCCGACCGCCGACAACAAAGGCCTGGCCCTTGAGTTCAGGGGCCAGCAGTTCTTCCACCGAGCAGAAAAACGCATCGAGGTCTACGTGCAGAACGGCTCGGGTCATCACGAACCGGCTGAGGGGTACAATCCGCAACGCACGTGTTCTCGCCTGAATCGATGGACAGCCCCCAGGAAGGGGCCCTTTCCCGAATGCGGGACAACCCGCGGGTGAGCCGCATTCGGGTCATCGTCGCTCATGATGCCTGCCCGGCCTGCCGGCTGCAGGAAGGGGAATACGAGAAAGCGACGGTCCCGGGACTGCCTACTACTGGGTGTTCTCATCCGCTTCACTGCCGCTGTTTTTACGAACCCACCCTGACTGAGCTTTATCCGTGACTTCCGAGGGCCGCCCGATCGGCAGCCGAGCCCGCTCGGATTCCAGCTGTACCCGCGCCAACTGAAGCGCCGAGTCCCGGTCGTGGACCCGGCCATCGGCTTGGCCCTCTCGGATCGCTTCCAGCAGATCCCCGATAATCTTCCCTGCCTGCAGACCCAAGGCGGTGCCGAGCTCATCGCCGGTTATCAGCTTTCGCGGTCGAACCACCAGATCTCCGCGCTCAAACCAGGCTTGGAAGAGAGTGCGAGCGATTCCAATCCTTGACCTCCACTCCACCGGATCTGGAGCCGAGCCCAGCTGGGCCAGCGAGGCTGCCAGGTACAAGAGAACCAGCTCGATCCCGGCCTCCCCGCTCGCCCGAAAGAAACGATAGACCTCACCGTCGCTGGGTGACCCGGAGGTCGAAAAGTCCACCAGCCTCCGGTAATTGAGCACGATGGTCTGAATCCGAGCGGCCTCCGGCCGGCTGAGCCGCAGCTCCAATCCGCGATGAAATGCGAGCTCCGCCGCTCCGGAGGAGGCGGCCGCACTAGGCTCGGAACTACTCTCGCTCGGCAGGTAGAGCGCCGCCAGGCTCAAGAGTTGGGCGACCCGCCGCCCCCCGCGCAGCCGCCCATCCAGGTGGGCACTGAGGCCCGCCCGGTATCTTCCGAGTTGAAGCGCGACCTCGGCCAACGCCAGGTTCCCATCCCGCTTGCGGTCGGTTCGCAGACCCAACAGCTGCACAAGCTCCGCAAGCCGGTCCAGCGTCGACAGGCTTCGTTCTCGAGCCGAATGCTCGGAACCGGGGAGCTGGTCGAGCTCCGGACAAACTCGGATGAGAAGCCCCAGATGATCCATCAAGCGGACCGCGGTCCGAGCAATGGACGGCTCAAGCATCCTCATGAACTCATCCCGCACTCGCTCGGCCGAAACCCCCGCCAGGTGGTCACCCGCGGCTCGGACCTGTTCGACCGTCTCGGGTTCCATGTGCAGCCCGAGCTCGGCCGCCAAGCGAACGGCCCGCAGGGCGCGGACCGGGTCACGGCTGACTGCTTCTGCTGCACAGGGGCGCAGTCGCCGGTCCTTCAGGTCCTGCAGGCCCCCCAGCGGATCGATCAAGTGCTCGTCGCCCACCAGGGGAAGCGCGAGCGCATTGATCGTGAAGTCCCGCTCCCGCAAATCGGTTTCAATCGAGGCCCCTGCTCTCCGGACAAAATCGAGAGTTCCAGCCTGGTCGGGTAGGATGACTCTGGCCGCATCGCGTTCGTCGTCCAGGGAATAGAACCCGGCTTGCAAATCGTCCGACAGCAGGCGGGCCAGTTTGGCCGCCTCGCGATCGACTACGAAATCGAGGTCAGGTCGGGACCGACCCAAGAAGTGGTCCCGCAGCGCGCCGCCGACCAGCCAGATCTCCCGGTTCCCAGCATGCCGGCGCACGAGGGTCAGGATCTCAGGTTGGACGAGCTGCTCAGCCAGCTTGGTCAAGCGAGGGAGCTTTGTCCGGGCGCAGGACTCCGACGAACGGCAAGTTTCGATGGTATTCGTCGAGATCGAGGCCGTAACCGAAGACGAACTTGTTCGGGATGATGAAGCCCCGATAGTGGATCGGGACGACGACTTCCCGCCGCTCGGCCTTGTCAAGCAGGGCGCACACCCGCAGGCTGCTCGGCCGACGGAGGCTGAGCATCTCCAGCACCGAGGCGATCGTATGCCCGCTATCAATGATATCTTCGACCAACAGGACATTTCGGCCCTCAATTGAAGTCGTAAGGTCAAGGGAGATTCGCACCTGGCCTTTCGACTGGCGGGAGCCGGCACCGTAGGAGGAGACTGCCATGAAATCAATGCTGAGCGGGACGCTGATCTGCCTCATCAGGTCGGCGAGGAAGAGCACCCCTCCCCGCAGTACGCAGATGAGCAGGAGATCCTGATCGTTGTAGTCCCGGCTGATCTCGACCCCGAGCTCTCGAATCCGCGATTGAAGTTGCTCCTCGCTGATCAAGATCTCATCCAGGAACTCGCGATAGTCTCTCATTTCGGTACCTCGTGATGCTTGCGGCAGCGTGCTTCGTAAAGCTCACTGGCCCCCACCGCGATCACCGGCTCCGAGGCGCGGGCCGGCCTGCCGTCAATTAGCCGTTGGGTCCGGCTGGCGGCCTCCCCGCAGACCATGCAGATCGCCTGCAGCTTATCTACCCGTTCGCCAACCGCCATCAGGACCGGCACCGGGCCGAACGGGTCGCCGCGGAAGTCGGTGTCCAATCCGGCCACAATCACCCGCAAGCCTCGATCGGCCAATTCCCGGCACACTTCAATGATGGCCGGATCGAAAAACTGCGCCTCATCAAATGCCACGACGGTTGACTCGGCTGCCACCAGCCCCGGAATCTGGTCCACCTCGGCCACCGGGGTCGCCTCGAATTGACTCCCGGCGTGAGAGGTCAGCCTGTCCACCTGATAGCGGGTGTCCACCTGCGGTTTGAATACTTGAACTTGCTGCCGGGCGATCGTCGCCCGTCGCAGACGGCGGATCAATTCATCGGTCTTCCCGCTGAACATCGACCCGGTGATGACTTCAATCGAACCGGTCAACCGTTTGATCTCTCCTCTGAACGAAAAGGCAGGTGCGGGTGGCACCTGCCTTGAGTCTACTTCATGCCGGAATGGGCCGTTGAGCTACACCTGCGGCTCCTTTGCCGCGGTGGGGAGTTCGAATCCTCGCGCTTTGAGCCGGCGCTTCAAGTCGGAGAGGCTCTTGCGACCAAAGTTCTCAATCGCCAAGATTGCAAGATCCCCTTGCTGCATGAGCTCCAGCGCCTGGCCGACCTGGGTAATCCCGGCCTGGGCCAGCGCCTGCTCGGCGCGCTTGCCCAACTCCAACTCGGAGATCGGAATCGAGGGCGAAGTGCGTGCCACCTCCCGTTCGCGAATCTCCTGCAGGTAGCCCTGGCGGGCTTCGAGCTTCCGATAGAAGCGGTCAACCTGGCCTTCGGTGTCGACAATCCGCTGTTCCCCGGTATAGAAGGGATGACAGTTGGAACAGACATCGGTGTGAATCAGCTCGACCGTCGACCCGGTGGTCCAGGTGTTGCCGCAGGAACAAATCACCGTTGCGTTCGGGAAGTACTTGGGATGAATGCCTGGTCTCACTGGACGATCGCCGTTTGTGGAATGACATTGGCCCGCCGGCGCCCGCCGGGCCCGAAATCAAACTTCAATACGCCATCGGCCGTAGCGAAGAGTGTATCGTCTCCGCCTTTGTCGACATTCAACCCCGGATGGATCCGACTTCCGCGCTGGCGGATGATGATGTTGCCAGAACGCAGGTATTCGCCGGCGTATCGCTTGACTCCCAGACGCTGGGAGTGGCTGTCTCGGCCGTTGCGGGTGGATCCCCCGCCTTTCTTGTGTGCCATAAGATCAACCCTGCTTCTTCTTCGCCCGAGGCGACTTGGACTTCCCGGCGGTCTTGCGGGTCTGCCCGGACTGCTTCGGGGCACTTCGCTTCAGGGCCGCCCGTTTGGCCGGGGGCTTTGCCGCCCGTTTGGCCGCCGGTTTGGCCGCCCGTTTGGCCGCCGGTTTGGCCGCCGGTTCGGCTGCCGGTTTCCGGGCCGGCTCGAGAGCCTGTTGGTCCGGGCCGAGGACCCCAACTGCCTCGATCGAGATCCGGGTTAGCCGGCGGCGCTGACCCTGCGTTCGCCGATAGCGGTGCTTGGGATGGTGTTTGAAGACGATAATCTTCTTGCCGTTAGGGTGTTCGACGACCGTGCCTTTGACTTTGGCGCCGGTCACGTACGGTGATCCGACCTCGATCTGCTTGCCGTCGGATACCAGCAAGATCTCCTCGAACTCGACTGGCTTGCCCACTTCAAGCGCCAGGCGATCGACTTCGATCTTGCCACCTTCTTCTGCAAGATACTGCTTGCCTCCGTGTGCGAAAATCGCGTATTTCATGGATTGTTTCGATCGGCTCCAGCACCCGCTCGCATACGGCGCGAATAGGAATTATAACCTCCCAACAGGCTATCAGTCGGCGGCGACCGTCTCGGCAGCTTCGGGAATTGGCTCCTCCCCAACCAACTCGGCGACCGGCTCCAGCTCACCAACCGGCCCGATCGGCCGCTCTCCATCTAGCCGTTCATCGTGGAGCACGACTTCTTCTCCGGGAAAACCGGTGCCGGCCGGAATCAGCTTGCCGATGATCACGTTTTCCTTGAGGCCCCGCAGGTAGTCGATCTTGCCTTCGATCGCGGCCCCCGCCAACACCTTGATGGTGTGTTGGAAGGATGAGGCCGAGAGGAAGGACTCGGTGCTCAATGAGGCCTTGCTGATCCCCAGCAATGCCTGCATCGCTCGGGCCGGTCGCTTGCCTTCGGCCAGCACTCGAGCATTCAGCCGATGCAAGTAGAGCCGATCGATCAGGTCGCCCGGCAGCAAGCTCGTCCCGCCGGGCTGCGAGATCTGGACCTTCGAGAGCATCTTCCGGATGATCACCTCGAAGTGTTTGTCGTTAATGTTCTGGCCCTGCGAGCGGTAGACCTTTTGCACTTCCGTCAGCAGGTAGACTTCGCAGGCCTCCCGGCCGAGAATCCGCAGGATCCGGTGGGGATTGAGCGACCCCTCGGTCAGCTGCTGGCCCGCCGAAACCCTTTGGCCGTGGTCAACCAGCAATCGGGCGCTGGCCGGCACCTCGTATTCGACCTGCTCGCGTTGCTCATACGAGACTGTCACCTTGCGGTCCTTGACCCGGGCTTTGCCGCCATGGCTGGCCGCGATCGTCGACTCGCCGCGGCTGGCCAACGTGGCGCCGGTCTCTACATTGTCGCCGTTCTCGATCCGCAGCGACCAATTGCCTGGGACCGTGTATTCGTCTCTGAGCAGCTGGCTCTCCAAGACCTGGACCACCCGCTGGCCACTCGGAGTATCCGCCGAGATAATCCGAACGGTTCCCTCGATCTCGGAGGTGACCGCCTCGCCTTTCGGCTTCTTGCGGGCTTCGAAGAGCTCCTCGACCCTGGGTAGGCCGGTGGTGATATCGCCACCCGCCGCCACACCGCCGGTGTGAAACGTGCGCAGGGTCAGTTGGGTTCCGGGTTCTCCGATCGATTGGGCAGCCACGATCCCGACCGCGGCCCCCAGCTCGACCATCTTCCCCCGCCCCAGGTCCATGCCATAACACTGGGCGCAGAGCCCGAACTGCAACTCGCAAGTCAGCGGCGATCGAACCAAAACTTCCTCCACGCCCGCCGAGGCCAGCTGCTTGGCAGCCTTAGCATCCAGCAGCGCGCCGCGGGCGAAGATCACCTCCCCCGTCTTCGGGTCGGCCACCCGCTTCGCCAGCACCCTGCCCAGCTGGCGGAGGATGAAATCCTGGCCCGCGATATCGTCGGCGGTTCGGATCATCATTCCGTCTTCGGTGCCGCAGTCATCCGAATTGATGATCATGTCCTGCGCGACGTCAACCAAACGCCGAGTCAGGTATCCGGCGTCGGCGGTGCGCAGCGCAGTGTCGGTCAGACCCTTGCGCGCCCCGTGGGTCGAGATGAAGTACTCCAGCGTGTTGAGCCCATCCCGGAAGTTGGACCGAATTGGCAGCGGGATGATCCGGCCTGCCGGATCTGCCATGAGGCCCCGCATGCCGGCCAGCTGCGAAATCGGTCCGAAGCCTCCCTTGGTGGCGCCGGAGATCGCCATCGTGCTCAGGTTGCCCGCCGGATCCATTCCGCTCTTGACTGCCGCCGCGACCTCGGTTGTCGTGTTTTGCCACAGTTCGATGATCCGCTCGTTCTGCTCTTGCTCGGTCAGCAAACCACGCAGGTAGTCCTTCCGAACCGCCTCTGCCTCTTCCAGCGTTCTGGCGACGATCGCCTTTTTTGCTTCCGGCACCGTGATGTCCGAAACCGCGATGGTCGTGCCCGAGCGAGTGGCGTAGGCGAACCCAATGTCTTTGATCGCGTCGACAATCGCCGGAGTCCCTTCCTCGCGCAGCAGGTCGTATACGTCGCCCACCAGTTCCTGCATCGCTTCCTTGTCCAACACCCGGTTGACGAAGCGCAGCTCCTCCGGGAGGACGTCGTTAAAAAGCACTCGGCCAACGGTCGTGTCGATCAGTCGCCGCTCAGGTTGGGCGAGCCGCTCTCCCTGGTCGTCGTACCAGGTCTGAGTAAGCAGCCGAATCGGAGCGTGGACCTGGACCTGGCCCAGGGCGTAGGCCATTTCCACTTCTTCCAAGTCGGAAAACGCTCGTCCGGCGCCCTTCTGGGTACGCCCGTCCTGCGCCATGGTCAAGTAGTACACCCCGAGCACCATGTCCTTCGAGGGTCCAACGATCGGTTCGCCGTCGGCGGGTTTCAGCAGATTCCTGCTGGAAAGCATCAATTCCCGGGCCTCAGTTACGGCCCGCTTGGAAAGCGGCACGTGGACCGACATCTGATCTCCGTCGAAGTCGGCATTGAATGCGGCGCAGACCAGCGGATGAAGTTGAATCGCCTTGCCTTCGACCAACACTGGCTCGAAAGCCTGGATCCCAAGTCGATGCAGGGTTGGAGCTCGGTTGAGCAGCACCGGCCGGTCCTTGATGACCTCTTCCAGTACCTCCCAAACCTCGGGACGGGTGCGTTCAATGATCCGCTTGGCGCCCTTAACGTTCGCCACATAGTTGTACATAACCAACTTGGAGATCACGAAAGGCCGGTACAACTCGAGCGCCATGGCTTTGGGCAGCCCGCATTGATGGAGCTTTAAGTGCGGGCCAATCACAATTACCGATCGTCCCGAGTAGTCGACCCGCTTGCCGAGCAAGTTGCGTCGGAAGCGACCTTTCTTGCCCTTGAGCATGTCGCTCAACGACTTCAATTCTCTCCGCCCACGCCGGGAGAGTGCCTTCCCGCGCTGCGCGTTATCGATCAGCGAATCGACCGCCTCTTGCAGCATCCGCTTCTCGTTGCGCACGATCACATCCGGCGCCCCGAGCTCGACCAGCCGCTTGAGCCGATTGTTGCGATTGATCACCCGGCGGTACAGGTCGTTCAGGTCGGAGGTCGCAAATCGGCCTCCATCCAGCTGGACCATGGGACGCAGATCCGGTGGGATCACGGGCAGCACCGTCAGAACCATCCACTCTGGCCGGTTGCCGGAACGGCGGAAGGCCTCCACCACTTTGAGCCGTTTGGTGGCCTTCTTCTTGCGCTGCTTGCTCTTGGAGGTCCGCACCTCCACCCAGAGTTCCTCGGCCAGCTTGGGCAAGTCGAGCCGCTGCAGAATCTCGTAGAAGGCTTCGGCGCCCATATCCGCCCGGAAGACCTGTCCCCACTGGGACTTAAGCTCCCGGTAGCGGGTTTCCCCCAGAAACATCATCTGGCTGATCGTCTCAAGTTCTTCGCGCTGCTTCGCAAGCGCCTCGGCTTGAGCCAGATTCTCCGCCTGAGGAGCGCCCTTCGCCTGGTCGGCTTCTTGCTCCGATTCTTCCTTAATCTGTTCGAGCTGAGCCTTGAGCTTGTCGAGCTGCCGATCCAGTTTCTTCTTGGCCCCGGCCTCGATTTCCTCGAGCTCCTGCTTGACCAGTTTCTGGACTTGACTGACGTGCTCCTTCGAGACCGTCTCCCCCTTGTCCACGATCGATTTCTTGACCGCCTTGAAATGAATCGGGGCCCGAACGGACTTCCCAATTTTTTCCCGCAGCTCGCGCTCCAACCGCTGCCCTTCTCGGATCAGTGGATCGAAGAGTTGGGCGACCTGCTCTTCATACTCGGCCTTCAGTTCCTTCTGGCGGGCCTTCAGCTCCTCAAGCTCCTCTTTCCGTCTCGATTTGATCTCACTTAGCTGCGCGGTCATCGCCTCTTGCTGAGCCCGGTCCAGCGCAACAATCTCGTCGTCAATCCGCTTGATCGCCCGCCGGCGAGCTTCTTCGTCGACGTGGGTCACGATGTACTGAGCGAAGTAGAGCACCCGGTCCAGATTCCGACGCGAAATGTCCAGCAACAATCCGAGGTAGGACGGGACCCGACGGGTGTACCAGACATGGGCAACTGGAGCGGCCAGCCCGATGTGCCCCATCCGCTCCCGGCGAACCGACGCCCGGGTGACCTCCACGCCGCATTTCTCGCAGGTGATGCCCTTAAAGCGGATGTTCTTGTATTTGCCGCAATAGCATTGCCAATCTTTGGTCGGTCCAAAGATCGCCTCGCAGAACAGCCCGTCTTTCTCCGGCCGCAGCCGGCGATAGTTGATCGTTTCCGGCTTAAGCACCTCTCCGTATGACCAACTGAGAATCGTCTCCGGAGACGCCAAACT
Organism: uncultured Anaerolineaceae bacterium; assembly: GCA_964359225.1. Classification (GTDB taxonomy): domain Bacteria; phylum Chloroflexota; class Anaerolineae; order Anaerolineales; family E44-bin32; genus JADFRG01. The sequence goes on along the minus strand of CAYHSI010000001.1, from coordinate 24,163 downwards.
AATCTTCAGGGCACGAAAACCTTTGGCTTCCACGCGGTCCCCTCCGGCTTCTCTGGTGAAACTGGGTGAGATTTGTCGGTCCAAATGGAACAAACGAGCTAGATCAGGTACGTGCGAAAAGAACGCTTGAGTTCAGCTGGCCTCAAGCGCTCTCACACGCAATTCCTGGGGCGAATACACGCCATGTGAACCTGTATTATACGGTCCGGAAGCGGATTGTCAAGCTTCAGATGGGGTGAAGAAGCGCCTCCCTGCGCCTATCAGGCCGCTGCTCGGACCCGTTCTACCCGCATCGGGAAGGCAATTGTGAAGGTGCTCCCGCGTCCCAACCGACTCTCCACGCTGACTCGGCCTTGATGCTGTTCGATTATCGATTTGACAATGGCGAGCCCAAGGCCGGCCCCCTTTCCCTCTCCGACCCGGAAGAACTTCTCGAAGAGCCGGGGCTGGTCGGCTGAAGCGACTCCCACCCCCGAGTCTTGAACCTGAACGATCTGGCGGCCTTCGATTTGATCGGCCCGCAGCAACACTCGAGCACCGGGCTGAGAATACTTGATCGCGTTGTCCACCAGGTTGGCGATCGCCTGGCGCAGCAAGATCGGATCGGCCTGCACCGGGAGCAACCTTGAGCCGAGCTGCACTTCGAGCGCAACCTGCTTATTGAGCGCCAGAGGTCGGAAATTGGTCAGGACTTCTTGGAGGACTGCCGATATTTCCACCGCTTCAAGGCTCAGGCCAATCCCGCCCTCGATTCGCCCCAGATCGAGCAGGTCGTCCACCAATTTGGTCATTCGATCCACGCTGGTCTGGATCTTGTCTAGCAGCTCCTGCTGCTGGGTCGTTACCGTTCCGACGTTGGCAACCATGCTGGAATAGCCCCGCATCAGGGTGAGCGGCGATCGCAGGTCATGGCTCACCGTGGAGACGAACTCGGACTTCAGGGCATCAAGGACTTTGTAGTGGGTGATGTCCGAAAGGACGCACACCCTGCCGAGCTGCCCGCCCGGGACATCCGAGGCCGAGGCATACAGCACCCGCCCTCCGTCGATCTTGATCTCAAGCGAGCGGCTGGGTGGGAGCGGCTCCGTGAAGAGGGCGGCCAGCTCAGGGGATCGCACCAGCTCGCCGATAGGCCGACCGATTGCATCTTCTGCCCTCACCGTCAGCACGGCATCTGCAGCAGGATTGGCCAACGACACCCGCCCTCGGGCGTCCGTGACGATAACCGCGTCGGGAGTCGAGCTGAGGATTGCCAACAGCCGGCTTCGCTCTCGCTCGGCCCGGCGATAGAGGCCGACGTTCTCGAGCGAGATCGCCAGCTGGCCGGCGAAGATCGACAGCAACCGGACCTCTGACTTTGTAAACGCCCGGGGATGGCCGTGCCCGAGCCAGAGCGCGCCAAGGTCGTCAGCCTCATGTTTGACCGGGAAGGCGATCAGGGCCTCCAACCCGTCTGAGATTCCGCCGAGGTCCAGCACCGCCCCGGCCCGGGCCGGATTCTCCAGTGAAAACTGCCCTCGCTTGCGGGTAAGCTCCAGGATCCCCAGGTCGAGGCTCTGCCAGCCCTTCCCGAGCGTGCCCGCCTGATAGGTTTCGAGTTCAGCCTCTGAGCCGCTCAGCACCAGCCGGACGCAATCGACGTTCATCAGGTCTCGAACTCGATTGAGCACAATCGGAAGTGCCTCCGCGAGGTCAAAACTCTCGGCCATCCGGCGGCTGGTTGCCAGCAACAGATTCAGCTCGCCGAGGCGCGCCTTCAGCACCTGGCGCATCCGCTCGAACGAGCCGGCCAATCGGCCGATCTCATCCTCGCCCCCGGCCGGCACCTGTCGGTCGAGATCACCCAGTGCGATGGCTTCGGCCGTGCTGGCCATGTCACGCAACGGCCGGGTGAGCCGGCGGCTCATGAGGTGAACTGCCGCGATCAAGACTCCCCCCAGGCTCACCAGCAACAGGAATAGGTTCACGGTGGTTGAAAGCGCCAGCGCATCCAGCGCACTTTGAGGAGTGCTGACGATCACCCTCCAGGGGTAACCTTCGACCTGCAGGGAGTAGACCCAGGATCGGCTGCCGGTCGAGTCGGAGGCGTGAAAGAAAGCCGCGCTCGCCGGATCCGGGTAGATGACCGGCCGCATCCACTGGCCGGGGTCGGGGTGCAGGATCACCCTGCCACGGTTGTCGGCTACCAAAGCTTCCCCGGCGGTGTAGGCCTGGAGCCGGGCGTTGAGAGGCTCCAGAATCGGATTGTGATCAAGGTCGGTCCATCCCACCAGCATGCCTGGCCCTTCACCGCTGCTAGCCAACGGGGTGAGAAAGACCAATTGGACCCCTTCGCCTGGAAGCGCGCCACCGAGCACCAATTCTTGAGGCGCGCCAGTCTGAGCCGCAACTTCGATCTCCCGCGGCAGGGTGGAGCCCGATCCTTGCCAGCCAGCCCAGGCAGCTCCTCCGGAATCCAGGACTGCCAGCCGGGTGAAGTAGGCCCGGTCCTCCATCGCCTCGGTGAGTGCGGCAGCCGAGATCTCCCGAGCAGCGCCTTGCTCCGGTAGGCTCTCGGCTATCGATCGGATCTCGGTCCGGCCGGTCTGGATGAAGAATGGTATTCCTTCGGCCACTTGCGAGGCGGTTTGAAGCATCTGGTCTGAGATGATGCTCTGGGCGGAGGCCCGCGAGAGCAGCCAATTGCCGTAAGTAAGCGCGGCCCCTCCCGCAAGGCCCAAGGAGACCACTACGGTAACCAGCCGCGCCGCCAGAGTCCGGTTGTAGGGGCCCAGGATCAGCTGCCGCGGAGCTTGCCAGTGACTGGCGAACGCCGTCTTAAGGCCGGCGGTCAATATGCCGGCGAATCCCAGTTCGAGCACCGAGGCCAGCACGGTCGGCCCGAGGGTCGCCGTGGTCTGGTCTAATGCACCCAAGAAGTCCCCGGGCAAATAGACGAAGTCTTCGAGCGAGCGCAGAAAACCGAAAAAAAGACCGGTGGCCAGCGCGCGCGGCAGCGGACGCCGGGCGAGACGGCCAGGCCATTCTGAATAGGGGCGCCGGATCAACCAGCTGAACAGGGCCGCCTGGGCTGCTAACCCAAAGGGGGTCAGCAGTCGCTGGGTACCCCACCCCCCGCGGACCAGGCCTCCGAGCAGCCCCAACAGAGCAGCGGGAAGATCACCCACAAAGCCAGCTGCGACCGTCCAGGGGGTCGCACCGAGCAGTGGAAAGCTTGGGCCGGCACCTGCCTGCAGCTGTTCCGGAGCCGCCGCGGCGGTCACGATTCGGATGGTAATCGCGCCGGAAAGGACGAACGCGCCCAGCAGCAGCGCGGCCGATGCGAACAGCAGCCGCCCGAGGTTTCGCGGCAGCCGAATGGCCGGCTTGCGGACGGTGAGCGCGACCACCAGGAGATAGAACCCAAGCAGCAGATAGCCTGCTTCTCGGGTAGGGAGCCCCAGATAGAACGCGGATTCAAGTCCCCAGCCGGCGATAGTCACTCGGCCTCCGGCCGAAAAAAAGCGCGGCGGGATTATACAGTCGTGCTCCGCTTTGCGAAATCGGGCGACCGGCCAGCCGGCCCGCTCGGGCACCGGCCATGCTGACATAAGGTGTGGGAAGTACGAATCCTTGCCCGGCATAGGGCTTTATGCTAGACTGCCCTCGCTCTCGCCAAATCGAGCTTGATGGCTGAAAAGATCCTCATCATCGATGACGATATCGATACACTGAAGCTCGTCGGCCTCATGCTCGAGCGGCAGGGGTATCAGATCGCGGTCGCCAGCAACGGGACTATTGGGCTTTCCAAGGCTTCCTCGGAACGCCCCGACCTGATCTTGTTGGACGTCATGATGCCAGACATGGACGGATATCAGGTTACGGAGCGCTTGCGCTCCGATCCGTCGCTGTCTCATATCCCGATCGTCATGTTCACCGCCAAGACCATGGTGGATGACAAGGTGAAAGGGTTTGAGTCCGGTGTGGATGACTACCTGACCAAGCCGACCCACCCGGCAGAGCTGACTGCCCACGTCAAGGCCGTACTCTCTCGATCGGCCGGTACTCCAACCAAGGATGCTCCTGAACAGGCCCAGATCGTCAGCTTCTTCGGGACCCGGGCCGGGCTCGGGACCTCGACCCTGGCTCTCAACGTCGGGGTGCAGATGCAACAGAACGGGCTGGATGTCATCATTGCCGAGTTCAACCCCGGCCAGGGCTCAATCGCCCTGGATTTGAATATCAGTGCGCCCACCGGCCTGACGACCCTGCTCTCCCGCTCCCTCAAAGACATCCACCTTCGCTCGGTGGAATCGGAAATCGTCACCCACCCCAGTGGCGTCCGCTTGCTGCTTGCCTCCTACCAACCCCAGGAATCCGAGTTGGATCAGGCGGTTGCCCAGATGGAGGCGGTGGTCAAGAACCTGGCCTCCATGTGCACCGTCTTGGTGCTGGACCTGGGTGCCGGACTGCGACCCTACTCGAAGCCACTGCTGTTGGCGAGCGATCGGGTGATCGTTGTCGTGGAGCCGGTCTATCCTTCCAACGTCATCGCCCGAGCAGTACTGGATGACCTGTTCTCAAGCGGCCTGCAGCGCGGCCGCACCAGTATGGCGATGATCACCCGCGAGCGTACCAGTCTCAACATTCCCTGGAAACAGGTGGAGGCGGACCTGGGGATCGAGATGGCCGGGATTATCTCTCCCGCTCCGGAACTCGCCCAGCAAGCCTCGCAAAGCGGCACTCCTTTGGTCATCCTGCACCGGGACACCCTCACCGGGGATCAAATCCGTAAGATGTCTGAGACGATTTCTACCAAGCTGGCTCTCGGCTAGCTCATCTGTCCCACCGCTGATGGTGACTTATGACGACTAAGTCCGCCGGTCCCGAGACCGCGATCCGGAATTATCCGAAGCTGCTTGCACGCTACCAACAGCTGCTCGAGCTGACTTCCGATCTGGCCGCCACCTTCGACCTGGACACCCTGCTGCAGCGGATCGTCGTCGCGGCCCGCGAGCTGACCGAAAGCGAGGCCTCCTCCCTGCTGTTGTACGACCACCCCAGCCACTCGCTTTATTTCGAGGCCGCCACCGGTGCCCTGATGGGCGGGGTCGGTCAGCGGACGATTCCGGCCGACAACAGCATCGCCGGCTGGGTCTTTACCCATGGCGAGCCGATCGTTTCCGACGACGTGTTGAACGACCCGCGTTTTTACCGAGAGATGGACGTGCTGACCCGTTTCGAGACCCACAGCATCCTCGGCGTTCCGCTGCGCACCAAGGACAAGATTTTGGGGGTAATCGAAGCGGTTAACAAGCATGAAGGATTCTTCACCGACGAGGACGTGCAGATCCTAGAAACGCTCGCCGCACAGGCGGCGATCGCGCTCGAGAACAGCCGGCTGTTTAATCAAAGCGACCTGATTGCAGAGATCGTACACGAGCTGCGCACCCCCCTGGGAGCATTGACCGCCGCAGCCCACTTGCTCCAGCGGGTGGACTTGCCCCTCGAGCAGCATCAGAAGCTCAGCGAAACGATCCTCACCGAGGTCAGGCGGCTCAACGATGTGTCGACCGACTTCCTGGAACTCTCTCGGCTGGAGTCTGGGCGGGTCCACTTCCAGCGCGAACCGGTGCACTTGGGTGGCCTGGTCCAAGAGTCGCTGGAGGTGGTCCGAGCCCAGGCCCAATCCAAGGGAATCTCGCTGGAGAGCGAGATCGACGCCTCTGTCGCCCCAGTTTACGGCGACCGGAAACTGCTTAAGCAGCTCCTGCTCAACCTGCTGACCAACGCCATCAAATACAACTCCCAAGGCGGCAAGGTCGTCGTCGCCTTACGCCCCGAGGAAGGGGAAGTCTTGATGCAAGTACGGGACACCGGGCGGGGAATTTCGCCTGAGAACCAGACCCGACTTTTCGAAAAGTTCTATCGGGTCCCGGATGGCGACGACGAGGTGCAGGGCACCGGCCTTGGATTGGCGATCGCCAAGAAGGTGGCAGAGAGCCACGGCGGACGAATCACCGTGGAGAGCGCGCTCGGGAAGGGCAGCAGCTTCTCGGTCCACCTGCCCTCCGGTCCAATGTCCGAAGTGACTACCCGGCCAAGGTTCTGATCAGCCCCTCCGGCCAAACTGCCGCTCGAGCGCAGCGACCGAAAGGTGGACCATCGTCGGCCGGCCGTGCGGGCAGGTTCGGGGAGCCTGGCAGCGCTCCAGGTCGCGCAATAGTTCTCGCTGTTCTTCCAACGACAGAATCTGACCCGCCTTAATGGCGGCTCGTTTGCACACCCGAGCCGCCAGCCGCGCCTCCATTTCTTCGCCAAGCGGAGTTTCGTCCTCCTCGAAATCCTCGACGACTGCCCTCAGCGCCCGATCGGGTGCGATCCCGGAAAGTACGGCGGGCACCGCCCGCACTCGATAGGCCTGGGGGCCGAATGGTTCGACTCGAAAGCCCAGCGCACCGAGGGCGCCCAGGTTTTGCTCAAGCAGGTTCATCTCATTCGGCCCAAACTCTACGGTGATCGTTTCCAGCAGCGACTGGGATTCCGGCGACTGGGAGTCGGCTTGCTTCATTAAGCGTTCGTACAACACCCGCTCATGGGCGGCATGCTGGTCGATCAGATAGACCCCATCCGGTCCCTCGGCAACCAGATAGGTCGCCCCAACTTGTCCGACCGATCGAAGGATTGGAACCCGGCCAGTGGCTTCAGTAGGTAGTTGAATCACCCGCTCCGGGGCCGCGGCCCGCTCGGCGGGGAGAGCCGACCCGGTCCATCCGGGGGTCGGGCCCGACGGACCGAGGGAAAGCGGATGGACCGGGACCTGGCCAAGCAGCGAGGCCCGAACTGCCCGCTGCACCCCCGAGAACACGAGTTGCGGATTGGCGAACCGGACCTCAGCTTTGGCCGGATGGACGTTGACGTCCACTTGATCCGGGGCAATCTCGAGGAACAGCGCCGCCACCGGATACTTCCCGACCATGAGCAGGCCGTGATAGGCCTGGGTGACCGCCGAGCCAAGTCCGACATCCTGGATCCAGCGCCCATTCACGAATACCGTAATCTCTCGTCGATTGGATCGGTGGATCGAGGGAGGGCCGATGAAGCCGGAGAGCGCAAACCCGGAACCATCCACAACGGGTTCCATGAGCGGGATCATCGCTTGGGCATCCTGCAATCCGTAGACCGCCGCCAACGCCTCGCGCCGATCGCCGCTGCCGCCGGTACGCAGCCGTTCCCGGCCCTCGCCGTCGAAGCTCATCCGCCGGTCCGGATTGGCCATCGCGTAGCGGCTGACGAGTCGTGCGATCCAGCCGAGCTCGGTTGACTCCGACTTCAGGAATTTTCTGCGGGCAGGAACGTTAAAGAAGAGGTCTTGGACCCGCACCAGCGTACCCAATGAAGCGCCGACCGGCCCAGGCTCGCCGATTCGACCGCCTTCCACCACGAGTCGCGAGCCGGCTGCTGCACCACGGGCCCGGGTGACGATCTCCATCCGGGAGACAGCTCCGATCGAGGCCAGCGCCTCGCCACGAAATCCGAGGCTCCGGATCGACCTCAGGTCCTCCACCGACTGAAGCTTGGAAGTGGAATACCGTCCGACCGCGAGTGAAAGCTCGTTGGCTTGAATCCCCTCCCCGTCGTCGGAAACCATCACCAGTCGCTTGCCGCCGCCCTCGATCACGACCTCGATCGAGCGGGCACCGGCATCGATGGCGTTTTCCAGCAGTTCCTTGACGACCGAGGCTGGGCGCTCGACCACTTCCCCCGCCGCGATCGCCGAGGAGACTTCTTTTGAGAGTTGGCGGATCGGCATCTGACTCGGGCCGATTATAAAGCGCGGCTCACCCGCAACTTCGCCGGCGGCAGGTTGACCGGCCTCGGCCACCGTCATATACTGCGCACTGACCCCGCGAGTTAACCTCCGCCTGCTCAATGGCCGACTTGAGTCCCGCGACCGTCATTTGTCTTGCGTTAGGCCTGGTCGTTGCCATCAACGGGCTGCTGATCCTCGGCCTGACCCGCGGCGGCCTGCAGCGCCAGGTTGAGTTGATGCGTACCGCCGCTCGAACGGCTCAAAGCCCTTGGAAAGCCGAGGACGATGCGCTGGGTGAGCTGCACCGGAGGGTTGCGCAGCTCTCCGAGGATCAAACCGACGACCCGGGCTAGGGCTCAGGCCCGAAAGGTGGCTCCCATCCTTCAACCCAATGGATAAGCGGATGAGCTTGCAGGAATCGGTGTCGCTCCTGCCGGCTGGAGAGGCCAGCCTGGGCCTCGGTGGTTTCACGCTGTATCGCCGCCCGATGGCCTTCACCCTGGCGCTCCTGGCAGCGCTCAACTCCTCGGCCTCGCGGCCCACCCTCACCCTGCTCACCTTCACTGCCGGCTTGGAGAGCGACCTACTGGTCGGGGCGGGCATCATCTCCCGAGTCAGGACCTGCTATTTTGGACTGGAGGCCTTTGGCCTGGCCCCCCGGTTCACCCAGGCCGCCGGCGAAGGGACGCTTGAAGTCGTTGAAGAGACAGAGGCCAGCCTGGCGTTGGGCCTGCGGGCTGCCCTCTCCGGAGTCGGCTTTTTGCCCTCCCACGCCTGGCAGGGAACCGATCTGCTCCGGCTGCGGCCGGATGTCAAAGAGGTCGTCGACCCCTATAGCGGCGAAATACTGACCGCATTCCCGCCGATCCGTTGCGATCTGGCGGTCATTCACGCGTTGCGGGCCGATCATGATGGGAATGCGGATATCGGCCAGAACTGGGGAGTCGACCGCGAACTTGCGTATGTCGCGGACAAAGTAATCATCACAGCCGAGCAAGTGGTTCCCCGCTTGGAGACGGCTCAGGTATTTGGCCACGCCGTCACCGCCGTTGTCGAGGCTCCTGGGGGAGCATGGCCCACCTCCTGTTATCCAAACTACCGCTTGGATGGAGAGGCCGTACTCGCCTATATCGATTCTGGCGGAGCCGATCCGAGGCTGATCCGCGAGTGGGCGGCACGCCACCAGGTAACCCTGTAGCCCCCTCGGCTAGCCCGATTGCCGCATTGCATCGACGTTCATTCCGCTCTTAGGTATCCATGATAAGTTCCAACCCGAGAGGAGCCTGCCTATGAAACCTACTGTTTGGCGAATTGTGCTGGCCATCTCCGCGGCGATCGGCATCGCGAGCCTTGCCTTCTCGGCTGGCCTGGCCACCGGACTGGTGATCCCGCGGCTGTCGGGCCCGTCGGAATCGTCACCGCTTGAGCTCAATCCGCCGCAAATCAACCAGCCAGAACCGGGCCCACAGCCTCCAGCCTCCCGCGACGAACTCATGGCCCCGTTCTGGGAGGCCTGGGAGATCCTGCATGACGAGTTTGTCGACCAGCCCCTAGACGATGGCTCGCTGGTGCAGGGAGCCATCCGAGGCATGGTCGATTCGCTGGGCGATCCGCATTCATCCTACATGGATCCGGATGAATACCTGCAAGCAAACCTTCCGCTGGACGGCGAGTACGAAGGCATTGGCGCCTGGGTGGATGCGGACGGCGAATTTCTGACGATTATCTCCGCCATGCCCGGCTCTCCGGCCGAGCGAGGCGGGCTTCAGCCGGGCGACCAGGTGATTGGGGTCGACGGGGAGGATGTTACTGGGCTCGACGGCAACCTGGTCATCCGCAAGGTCTTGGGGCCCGCCGGGACTGCCGTCCGGCTGACAATCCGGCGGGAAGGTGTGCCCGACCCGATCGATCTGGAGATCGTTCGCGAGCGGATCGACCTGGCGAGCGTCGAAAGCGAGATGTTGGAGGGAGACATCGGATACATCCGTCTCTTGAGTTTCGGAGCGCAGACGGCCGATGACTTGGATCGCGAACTAGCCGACCTGCTCCGCCAGGATCCGCTTGGCCTGATCTTGGATCTGCGCGGAAATGGGGGCGGCTTCCTGCACACCGCGGTGAATGTTGCTTCCCAATTCCTTTCGGAGGGGGTCGTGCTCAGCGAGCGCTTCGGCGATGGTCAGGAGACGATCTATGAAGTCGAGGGCGGCGGTCGGGCCACTCAGATCGCTCTTGTGGTCCTCATCGATGGAGGATCGGCCTCCGCCTCCGAGATCGTCGCTGGGGCCATTCAAGATCATGATCGAGGGCTGCTGGTCGGGGAAACTTCCTTCGGCAAGGGCTCGGTTCAAAATTGGATTGAACTGAACGACGATCAGGGGGCAGTCCGAGTGACCATCGCTCGCTGGTATACTCCCGACGGGCGCCAAATCCACGAGGTCGGCCTGACTCCGGACGTGGAAGTGCTCGCGGCAGAGGACGGGCAGGCGGACCTGCAGCTCAACGCGGCTATCGAGCTGCTGTTGGGTTCGGCCGCCCAAACCGGGTAGTCGGCAGAAGCGAGGTGCGAGTTGTTGTTGTTCTCTGGAGAATACCTGCTGTTCATGCTCCCGGCCTTCATCCTGGTGATGCTGGCACAGTGGTGGGTCCGCTCGACCTATCGGAAATGGGGCAAAGTCGAAAACGGGTCGGGGTTGACCGGCGCGGAAGCCGCCAAGCGACTGCTGCAGTATGGGGGCGTCAGTGACGTCAGTTTGGACGCCATCCCAGGTCAGATGACCGACCACTATGATCCGCGCAACCACACCCTTCGGCTGTCGGCCGGAGTTGCCAATGGCCGTTCGGTCGCCTCGCTGGCCATTGCCGCTCACGAAATCGGGCACGCCATGCAAGACAAGCACGGCTATGCTCCGCTCCGGTTTCGGGCCGCCCTCGTCCCAATCGTCAATTACGGGTCCCGACTGGGTGTGTTCCTGATCTTGATTGGCTTAGTGCTGCGCAGCGTGCTCGGCACTCAGCTCGCCTGGGTCGGTGTGGGAATGTTCGCCTTGGGTGCCGTGTTCTCGTTAGCGACCCTACCCGTGGAGCTCAACGCTTCGGCCCGCGCCCGGGCCCTGCTTTCCGAGGCCGGGATCCTGCGCAGCAGCGAAGAGCAGCAAGGGGTCAGGTCGGTGCTCACCGCAGCGGCCTTTACCTACGTCGCAGCCCTGGCCGCCGCCATCCTGCAATTGCTGTACTGGGCCAGCTTCGTCCGCGGCGGCCGGCGGAGAAACTAAGCCAGGCGCGGGCTGACCCCTGCCCGGCCCACAAGCCTAAGAAGCTCGCGGTTCCCTACCGCCTCCCAGCCCAACTCCATGAGACCCGTGGACCCTTCTCAGATTGAACACGCCTTGGAGCGGATTCGATCCGCGCTGGCGACTGGGCAGATTCAGTCCGCAGTCGATGCGTTGCGGGAGCTCCACCCGGCAGATCGGGCGGAGGCATTCACCGACCTCGAAGACGATGAAGTGGCGGCCCTGCTTCCCGAACTCAGTCCCCGGACCACCGCTCGTCTGCTTACTGAACTGGGTGACAGGCAAGCGGTCGAGCTGGCCGAGAATCTCGACACGGATCGGTTGGCGGACGCCCTCGACCGGATGGAGCCCGACGAAGCTGCGGATGTCCTGGGCGACCTCGATCCACGCCGCGCCGCTGAAGTCGTGGCCGAGATGGAGGCGGCTAAGGGCGTACTACCCTTGCTCGGTTTTCCCGACAATACCGCCGGCGGGCGGATGACCACTTCGTTCATCGCCTTCCCGGAAACGATCAGCGCAGCCGGCGCCATCGACCAGCTACGGCAGGTCGAGCCCGGATCCGACACTCCTTACTACTTGTATGTTCAAGACCAGGCAGGCCGGTTGGTCGGGGTGGTTGGGGTGCGAGACCTGCTTGTGGCCAGCCCGGAGGCTGCGGTTGCTAGCTTCATGAAATCTGAAGTGAAATCCGTCCGCACCAATGATGACCAGGAGGTCGTCGCCCGCTTGATGTCGCGTTACGGCCTGGGCGCCATCCCGGTCGTTGACGATCAAGCTGTGATGCGGGGGGTCATCTCACACAATGACCTCCTGGATGTCATCCAGCAGGAAGCGACCGAAGACCTTTACCGATTGGCCAACCTCCCCTCCTCCGACCTGTCGATCGACAGCCCGCTGCTGACCTCGGTGCGGAGGCGGTTACCTTGGCTCTACGTCAACGCGGTCACTGCCCTCTTTGCCGCCTGGGTCATCGGGAATTTCCAGACCTTGCTGTCCCAAGTCGCCGTTTTGGCTGTTTTTCAATCTGTGGTGGCGGGAATGGGAGGCAATACGGCCACCCAGAGCTTGACCCTAATGGTGCGAGCAATCGCGCTCGGTGACATGGAGGCACGCAAAGCCAAGCGCACAGTACTCAAAGAAGGCTTGACTGGATTGCTGCACGGGGTATTCGTCGGGACTGCAGTGGGTCTGGGGGTGTGGCTGTGGAAGGGGAACCAGGCGTTGGGCTTGATCCTGGCAGTCGCCATCGTGGGCAACATGCTGGTTGCGGGAGTCGTCGGTGCGCTTGTACCCATCACCCTGAGGTCCTTGAAGCTGGATCCCGCGCTAGCCTCCTCAGTGATCGTAACGACCTTCACCGACAGCATCGGCTTTGCCCTGTTTTTAGGCCTTGGATCGTTGTTTCTGCCCTACCTGCAGTGAGGCTGCTGCGGGCCGGGCTGCGGCTGTTCTTTCTCCACTTTTACACCAGCCTGGCTTGGACCTACGATGCGATCGCCTATCTGGTATCCGTCGGCCAGTGGAATGCCTGGGTGCTTTCTGCTCGGGAGGCGGTGACCAGCTTCCCGGTGCTTGAAATCGGCCACGGGCCCGGTCATCTGCTGGTGGGACTTGGACCTCGGGCCGTTGGCGCAGATGCATCCCGGCAGATGTCCCGGATCGCCCAACGCAGGTTGAGGCGGGCCGGGATCCAGCCTCGCCTGGTGCGGGCCCGCTCGCAGGAGCTTCCGTTCCGATCCGCGAGTTTTGGCTGCCTGGTGTCAACCTTTCCCGCAGAATACATCCTCGAGCCGGCCTCGATCCAGGAGGCCTGGCGGGTGCTGCGGGCCGGCGCCAGGCTGGTGATCGTCGCCATGGCCGAGATCCGCAGCCGGCGGCCGATCGATCGGCTGGCGAGTTGGCTCTTTAGGGTCACCGGTCAGTCTGGCGAAATCCCGTCGGAGTGGATCGAACCCCTGGTTCAGATCGGGTTCGACCTTCGCAGGCTGGACGTCCCGGTGCTGCGATCGAATGTGGTCCAGTTCATCGGGACTAAGCCTCTGGCCGTCGCGGGCGGCGCTACTAAATCCAACCCGGAGGCAGGGGACCTGAAAGGAGATTAGGATGGGAATCAAGAGTCAGGCGGGGGACTTGGCCATGCTGGTGGGCAAAGGCCGCAAACAATTCCTCACCCAGCTGAACCCGGAGAACAAGTTACAGACCCATTGGGGGGTGCTGCGCCACACCGATTTGATCGAGCGAGACTGGGGTTCCCGGGTGAAGAGCCACAGCGGCAACGAGTTCCTGTTATTCCAACCAACGTTGCTGGACATCCTGCTCCACACCAAGCGACGCTCCCAGATCATGTATCCCAAGGACATCGGCTACACAATGTTGAAAATGTCGGTAGGTCCCGGAACAACGGTACTCGAAGCCGGAACCGGTTCCGGAGCCTTGACCAGCGCCCTCGCCTGGGCAGTCGGCGCGAGCGGACGCGTGTATTCCTACGACCGGAGGGACGACATGCAGGGGCTCGCCCGCCGCAACCTGGAGCGGCTTGGGCTGCTGGATCGGGTCAGCCTGCACCTGCAAGATATCGAATTCGGCCTCGAGCCTCGGGAGGTTCCGGCCGTGTTCCTCGACCTGCCCGAGCCGGAGCGCTACTTGACTCAGGTCCGGCAAGCGATGCAGAGCGGCGGGGTACTGGGCACCATCCTGCCAACCACCAATCAGGTTAGCCGGCTGCTCGCGGCCCTCGATCAGCACTCGTTCGGCATGGTCGAGGTCTGCGAAGTCCTCTTGCGATTCTACAAGACGGTGGCCGATCGGTTCCGGCCCGAAGACCGGATGATCGGTCACACCGGCTACCTGGTTTTTGCCCGGGCGGTGCAGGGCTAGGGTGCCGGACGACCTGGCCGCCCGGCTGGCCGGATTGCTCTCCAAACTTCCAGGGGGCGTTCAGACCGAGTGGGAGGCCGCTCCGGCCGCAGTGCTCATCCCGCTCTTCCTCGACCAGGGCGATTGGAACCTGCTGTACACCCGCCGAACCGACTCGGTGGACGTGCACCGCGGGCAGGTGGCATTTCCCGGCGGCAGGATTGAACCTGGCGACCGTTCGGCGGCGGAGGCCGCGCTGCGAGAATCAGAGGAGGAAATCGGGTTGCGGGCTGCGGATGTTCGGGTGCTCGGCCAGCTCAACCCACTGATCACCGTCACCCAATTCGTGGTGACCCCGGTGATCGGAGTGATTCCCTGGCCGTATCCACTGCGGCCGAATCACAAGGAAGTTGCCAAGTGTTTTGGGGTGCCGCTCCGCTGGCTGGCCGAATCCGCAAACCTGGAGGTCCACTCGCGCCAGCCATTAGTTCCCGGACTCAGCGTCCAGGTGTATACCTTCAAGCCGTACGAAGGTGAAGTGATTTGGGGCGTGACAGCCCGTATCACCAAGAGTCTGTTGGACTTGCTCGCCAGCAGCTCGGCGTAGCTCAGCGCCGTTCGTCGCCTTCTTCGTCTCCTTCTTCCTTGCCCGCCTCCTCGGGCGCGGCCGCTTCAGCCCCTTCAGCCAGCTCGGCCACGCCTTCCACAGCTTCTGTCACCACCACAGCCTCAGGGATAATCTCTTCGGCTTCGTAGATGATTCGGGCAACCAATTCGTTGAGATCGGTCAGGATCCGGACGTTCTCACCTATGAACAAGTCCGCCACTGTGATCGAATCATCGATATTGGCCAGCGCTTCCAGGTCAACCGTGACTCGGTCCGGCAGATCGGCCGGCAGGGCCTCGACCTCGATAGCGTCCACCCCGGTCACCAGCACTCCGCCGGCGATCTTGGCCGCTGGAGCCTCTCCGACCAACTCGATCGGGACTTCGGCCCGGATCCGGACGTCCATCCTGACTTTCAGGAAGTCGACGTGCAGCAGTCTCCCGCGCAGGGGATCCCGCTGGATTTCCCGCACCAACACCGTATGGGGTTGCTCGTCCACTTCAAGTTCGATGAGGGTCGAGCGGCTGACCCGCGCCAAGAGCCGGCTCGCAGTGCGCCGGTCGAGCTCAATCGGAAACGACCCGAATTCCGACCCATAGATAACGGCCGGCAGGAGTCCTTCCCGCCTTAGTCGCCGGTTCTGCTTTCCGAGTACGGTCCGTCGGTTGGCCTCTAGCTTGATCGCGGTCATGAGTCTCTCCGCTCCTGTCTATATCCCGAGTTCAGTCCCGCGGCCCGCGCAGCATGCTGGTGAGCAAATAGAATACGCCACTGATTACGCCCGCCGCCACCCCTGCCAGCAGAGCGCCCCGAGTGTCCAGCACGGTCTCGACATTTCCGTTGACCCGGCGGGCAAGCACAATCAGGCTTGGGCTGTTGCTCAAGTTCAGCTCGCCTCCGATCACTATTCCGGCCCGCGAGTTGGAAAGCTCTCCGTATTCCGCGATCGAAACCGCACTGGCACTGCTCTCGAGCGATACGCTCTGGCCCCTCACCCCGACTACGGCCGATTGTTGCAGCTCAATATCTTGGGCCTCCGCGTGCCAGACCCCGCTCTGCCAGACCGATAATTGCTCACCGCTGATCGACCTCACTCCGCTTTGGCTGACATGCACCTCTTCCCCAGTGACCCGTTCGACAACTCCGCCTTCCTGGTGAATGACATCCGCTGAAAGCCGGCCCTCTGATTCGGTCATCCATGCTCCTTCGCTGTGCACAAAAAGGGGCTCCTCACCCGCAGCCGGGTGACGCCCCGAATGGAAATTGTACCGGGCCAGGCTTCGATCGTCAATCGCCCCGCGTGTTAAACTTACCTGTTCGCGCCTGATCGAGCCGTGAGCGGTCTCCGACCCCCAAGCTGGCGGTTTCTCGGTCGGTCTGCCGGGTGTGCACTCGGGCAGACCAGATTTAGATTCCTTCCAATTTGGCTAGCCATCCTGGGTTTCGCGGCGACCTCGGCTGGCGGTGCGATCCGCGTGGCATCCCAAATTGACGTGCCAGGCTTCGCCGAAATCGTCCAGCCGGCAGAGGGGCAGGCCCTGCAGGGAATCGTCACGATTAGAGGCACCGCCACCCATCCTGAGTTTGAGGTTTTTGACCTTGCATTTGGCTTTGATCCAGACCCAACCGAGACCTGGTTCGCCCTGGGTGAGCCAGTCGACACACCCGTGGTGGACGGCCGGTTAGCCATCTGGGATACCGGGCCGATCAGCGACGGAAACTACCGCCTTCGCCTGCGAGTCCGGATCCAGGACGGCGAGCCGTTGGTTGCGATTGTGCAGGACCTGCGGGTCCGCAACTACACCCCTACCGAGGCTCCGGCCGGCGTGGTCGGCCTGCCGGCCACGGCCGAACCCGAGCCCACCCGGCTTCCCGACGAAGCGCCTGAGCCCGAACGCCCGGCGGAGAGCCGGCCGGATCCGTTCAGAACGGCCCTGACCGTCGGGGCAGTCGCCGGGGTCGGGCTGACAAGCTCGCTTGCCCTCTACCAATTGTTCGCCCCCCGGGCCAGAGCGCACGCCGGGTTCTTACGAATGCGCCGATTGCATCGGAGAACCGGACGACCTCCGAGGCGATGAACGACTCCCCCCTCAGCCTCATCGTCGGTCTGGGGAATCCCGGTCGACAATACCGGAACAACCGACACAACGCGGGATTCCTGCTCATCGACCGAATCGCCCGTGAGTTCGGTCTGCGGCTGGAGACTCACCAATCCGAATCGCTGCTTGCCGCCGGATCGCATGCCGGAAGGAGCTTTCTGCTGGCAAAACCGCAGACCTACGTCAACGAAACCGGGCGGGCGGTCGCGGCGCTGGTCAAACTCCACCGAGTCGAGCAACCGAACTTGCTCGTCGCGTTCGACGATCTGGATCTGGAGCTGGGCACCCTCCGAATGCGGCCGTTTGGCGGGTCTTCGGGTCACCGCGGAATGCGCTCCTTGATCAACCATCTCGGTGACAAGGGATTCCCCCGTTTGCGGATCGGAATCGGGAGGCCGCGAGGCCGGCTCGACCCGGCTGGCTTTGTGTTGTCGAACTTTGCCTCCGACGAACTGGACTTGGTCGCTGAGACGCTCGATCGAGCTCTGGGCTGCGTCCGCCGGTTCCTCGAGGCCGGGATCGAGAAGGCGATGACCGACTGCAACACCCGCCCTGCGGAATGATCGAACTTTCCTCGCTTCTGGATCTGATTCGTTCGCTCCCCCAGTATCGGGAGCTGCGCGAGACGCTCGCCGCCCGGCCAACCCGCGGTCGGCACGTCCCGATGTTGGCCGCGGCCCGGCCACCGATGGCGGCCGCCCTGGCCTCCGAATTCAATGCCCCAGTGCTAATGATCTGCGCCCGGGCAGACCGGGTGGCCACCCTCGCCCAAGAGCTCCCGAGTTGGGCTCCCTCCACCGAGGTGATCACCTTCCCAGAACCGGATCCGTTGTTCTACGAGCCGCTGCCCTGGGGACCGCGCAGCCGCCAGCTCCGAGTGGAAACCCTCGCCCGACTCACCCACCCAGGAGGACCTCAGCCGCTGATCATCCTGACCTCAGCCCGCGCCATCATGACCCGGACGATCTCCCCAGAGCAGTTCGCGGCCCACACCCATCAGCTGGTCGCGGGTTCGTCCCTTGAGCTGGACTCTTTCCTCAATTCCTTGATCGGCTCAGGCTACGAACCGGAGAGCATCGTGACCGAGCGCGGCCAATTCAGCCGGCGCGGCGGCATCTTGGATCTGTGGCCGACCGCGGCCCCGGCTCCGGTCCGGGTCGAACTCATCGCCGACGAGATCGAGACGATCCGGCGATTCGACCCGGCAACTCAGCGATCTTCAGACCCCGTGAAGGGGGTGCAGGTCGGCCCGGCTAGGGAGGGCCTGCCCGCGTACTACAAGCAGTCGAGCGACCTGCCTCTCCCGCTCGCCGAGGCGCAACCCATCCTGGAATTCTTCATTCCCTGGATGACTCCCGACCCGCAGACTGTGCTCGATTTCCTCCCCCCCGAGACTCTGGTGCTCGCCGAAGATCTGGCTGGAATCAAGGTAGCCATCGGCGAACTCGAGGCTCAGGCGCTCGAATTGCACACAAAGCAGGTCGAATCCGGTAACCTGGCTCGCGAGGCCCCCCGGCCTTACCTCACCGTGGACGAGGTCTTGGATGGGTTGGACCGGCAGGCCATGGTCAACCTTGGAACGGTCTCGGCTGACTCCCTGGAACCGGAGCCGTTTGGCGAGGCCTTCATCCCCGGGCCGCGCTTCGGAGGGCAGCTGCGACCCTTGCTCGAATTCCTGGCTGAGCGCCGCCTGGCGCACGAAACCTGCGTCCTGGTCAGCCGGCAGGCATCCCGCCTTGCGGATCTCTGGGCGGCCGAGAACGCTCAGCGGCCGCTGTTAGAACGACTCCCGGCTCAGCTGGCCGTAGGTGAGCTGTATCTCATGCAGGCGGCCCTTTCGGAAGGTTGGAGCCTGGGGCTTGCCGACGGGGCCCGGCTCCATCTGCTCACGGACGCCGAGGTCTTTGGCTGGTCGCGGCCGGAACTGCGGAGGCGGCCCCGCAGTCGGGTGCCTGCCCCAGAATCCGCCTATGCCGACCTGGCGGCCGGTGACCCGGTCGTTCACGTGGACTACGGGGTCGGGATTTTCGAGGGCCTGGTCGCCCGAAGCCTGGAGGGCACCGAACGCGAATACCTGCTCGTCACCTACGAGGCGGGCGATCAGCTCTACGTTCCCATCAGCTCAGCCGATCGGATCACGCGCTATATCGGAGTGGACGGGGCTACACCCAGACTGTCTCGACTGGGTACCGCCGAATGGGAGCGGGTCCGATCTCAGGCGTCCGTGGCCGTGGAAGAGGTCGCCCGCGAGTTGCTCGAGCTCTATGCGCGACGAGTGACCGCCGTCGGGCACGCATTCTCGCCCGATACCCACTGGCAGCATGAGCTGGAGGCATCCTTTCCTTATGTCGAGACCGAAGATCAGGTATCTGCACTGCAGGCCGTCAAAGCTGACATGGAGCGCGGACGCCCGATGGACCGGCTAATCTGCGGGGACGTTGGCTATGGTAAGACCGAAGTTGCCTTGCGGGCGGCCTTCAAGGCGGTCATGGATGGGAAGCAGGTCGGTCTGCTCGTTCCCACGACCGTGCTGGCCCAGCAGCACTACCGGACCTTTCAACAGCGTCTGGCGGCTTTCCCCGTCGAACTCGAGATGCTGTCCAGGTTCCGCAGCAAGGCCGAGATCAAGCAAATCTTGGAACTGACCCAGGCCGGTCAGATCGATATCGTGATCGGGACCCATCGACTGCTGCAGAAGGACGTTCAATTTAAGGATCTTGGGCTGTTGATCATCGATGAAGAGCAGCGCTTCGGGGTGTCCCACAAGGAGCATCTTAAAGACCTCCGGTCGGAGGTCGATGTGCTGACCCTCACCGCGACGCCGATCCCGCGAACTCTCTATATGGCGCTGACCGGGGTAAGGGACATTTCGACCATCGATACCGCGCCGGAGGACCGGTTGCCGGTGGTTACCCACACCGGGCCATATGATCCGGGTCTGGTGAGGCAAGCGGTACTTCGGGAGATCGATCGGGGCGGACAGGTGTTCTTCGTCCATAACCGGGTTCAGACCATCCCAAGTGTTCAGCTCCGGCTGCAGAGACTGCTACCTGAGGCGAGAGTTGAGATGGCCCACGGCCAGATG
The DNA here is from genome assembly GCA_964359225.1 of uncultured Anaerolineaceae bacterium. Lineage (GTDB taxonomy): Bacteria > Chloroflexota > Anaerolineae > Anaerolineales > E44-bin32 > JADFRG01. The sequence goes on along the minus strand of CAYHSI010000001.1, from coordinate 4,434 downwards.
CCGGAGCAGCAATTGGCCGACGTCATGTCTGCCTTCACCGCCGGTGAGATCGACGTGCTGCTCAGCACCTCGATCGTCGAATCTGGATTGGATATCCCGAATGCGAATACCCTGGTTATCGATCGCTCCGATCAGTTCGGGATGGCTCAGCTCTATCAATTGAGGGGGCGAGTTGGGCGAGGCGCGGTCCGGGCCTACGCCTACTTTTTCTACCATCCGGGATTCAAGTCGACTCCGGAGGCGCTCGAGCGTCTGGAGATCCTTGGCCAGCATACCCAGCTGGGCGCGGGCTACAGCATTGCGCTGCGTGATCTCGAGATGCGGGGGGCCGGCGACCTGCTCGGGGTTCGACAGCACGGCCAGATCGCGGCCATCGGCTTTCACTTCTATACCCAACTGCTGGCGGAAGCCGTTCGACGATTGCGGGGCCGGCAGCAGGGGATCGAGATCCCGTTGGAAGGGCTGCCGCCCCAGGTCTCGATCGAATTGCCGCTGGCCAGCGCGCTTACGGTAGAGTACGTACCCGATCGGCGGCTGCGGCTCCAACTGTATCGGAGGTTGGCCGGCCTCCGCTCGCTGGAAGCAGTGGATCAACTGGGGGTTGAACTCTCGGATCGGTTCGGTCCGCCGCCGGTTGAAGCAGAAAACCTCTTATATCAGTTGCGGGTCAAGATCCTGGCTGCCCAGAGCCAGGTGAATTCCGTCTCTTCAGAGAACGGCCGGATCCTGCTTCAGCTTGCCCCTGGGGTCGAGCCGCCCGATCCGCTGCTGCTCGGAGAAGATATCCGGGCCAGCCGGCGGGGTTTGTGGCTCACGGGGGAACCCTGGCAAGATCGGCTCTTGGAACTGCTTCGGGAAATAGGCGAACTGGCGCGCCCGGCTTGATCGGAGAAGGGGGTCATTAGATCTCGCCCCGATACTGAACCACTACTGCCAGGTACGGAATTCCGTCTACATACTCGATCCCCAGCGCCCAGGTCCGCCAATTGAGACTGCTGGGCGATGGGGCGGCTCGATGGAAAGAAATGAAGTTGAGGTTGGTGTACTCCGAGGGCCAGGCAACCTCCTCGGCTGTGCTTCCGGTGGCGAGCCGGTTGCAGCCGAAAGCCGGCGGGGCGGAGAAGACATCCATCAATTGCGGCAAGATCACCGCACCGAAGCTGCCGGTGATTGAGAGCCCGCTATCTCGATTGATTCCCCAGTCAAGCTCGGCTGCTTCCTGGAACAGGTGCGAGAGACTGCCGAGTTCGGTGACTACTTCGGGATTCCACCAGTCGTGTCGGATAATCAGTCCGCGCTTCGGGCTGGCCAGCTGAGCGAGTTGCTCGCCGCTCTCACTCTCCAGGGCGAGAATGAACCGGTTGGCCAGATCCACCAGGCGTGGATCCTGGCAGAATGCCTCCGGATCGACATCTTCGGTGAGGTTGTACCCATTCACCCATCCCGTCCCGCCCTCCGGCAAGAAGATCTCCAGCCAGGTCGAGCTCCCAAGCAACGTGGACTGCCCGGTCACCCCGATTCCGCGCTGGTCGGCGGGCAGCGAGGCGACCTCTGAACTGGTGATCCCGGCTGGTTGCCGAACCGCGAGGCCTTCCTCCACCCACACCACCGCGTAGCTGAATCCGGCCGGGGCCGCGATCGTGGGCTGCCGGACCTCGGTCGTAGCCGCTGCCGGCGAGTTAGGCGTCCGGGGCAGCGAGTCCGCTGGTATGCCAAACTCTACCAGCGACGAGCGGCAGGCGGTCGCCGCCACCCCAAGCACCAGCGCCGCGGCCCAGCGTCTCATCATCCCTGCCCGGCCGCAACCAGCTGCCCCTGTGCCGCCTCCCAGGCAGCCAGTGCGGATCCCACCACAAAGATGCTTCCGGTGACGAGCACGACCTCATCCTCCTCCATGCCTAGCATGGCTATGCGCAGCGCTTCCGCCACCGGGACAACGACCTCCACCGGCCGGCCGAAGCTGCGCACCTGATCGGCCAGCGCCTCCGGCCCCTCCGCCCGGGGATGATCGGCTTGGGTAAGGATCACCCGCGACACCCGGGGCGACAGCTCGAGCAGCATCCCGTGGACGTCCTTATCGCTCGAGGCCCCAAAGACCATCCTCACCGGCCGGCCGGGGAAATAGTCGTCCAGTGCAATCCGCAGTTGGAGCGCCGAATCTCGATTATGGGCGGAGTCGAGCACAACGGTCGGGCCAACCGACAGCACCTGGAACCTCCCCGCCCAACGCACACTGCTCAGCCCCACCCGGATCGCCTCGAACCCGATTGGCAGCCCGGCCTCGGCTGCCAGCTGGAGCGCGACGTACGCCGTGCAGCCGTTCTGGACTTGATGGTGCCCCAGCAGCGGGATGCTCAGCTGTACCGCGGCGCCGCCCGCCTCCCTCCACACTCGAAAGGTTTGCCCGGTCAACCCGCGCTCTTCCGCGGCATAGTGCCAATCCCGATTGACCAGATGCAACGGGGCGCCCCGCTGCTCGGCTACCGAGCGGATCGCTTGCTCCGCTTCGGTCTGCTGCGGAGCAAGCACCACCGGCACTCCCGGCTTGATGATGCCCGCCTTCTCGCCGGCAATCTCGGACAGGCTTTGCCCCAGCAAATGAGTGTGGTCGTAGGACAGGGAAGTGATCACACAGACCGTGGGGGTGACTAAATTGGTTGCGTCCAGCCGGCCACCAAGGCCCACCTCGATCACCCCGCAATTCACATCCCGTTCCGCGAAATGCATGAAGGCCAGCGCCGTCGTGAGCTCGAAGGTGGAGATCTGGGGGATCTCCGGCGCAACCTGCTTGAGCCGCGCCACCAACCGGACCAGGTCCGGCTCGGCGATCTCCTCCCCGTTGACCCGGATCCGCTCGGTGAACCGAATCAGATGGGGTGAGGTGTACAGCCCGGTTCGATAGCCGGCGGCCCGGTAGCTGGCCTCCATCATCGCCGCCACGGAGCCCTTTCCTTTGGTGCCGGCGATATGGACGCTCGGGAAGCTGTCTTGGGGGTCCCCCAGCAACCCAAGCAGCCGCCTGACTCGGCCAAGATCGAAGACTTCCGGTGAGTAGCGGTAGCTGCGCTCCCGGCTATAGTCGATGAAGCTGTACAGATAGTCGAGCGCCTCTTGAAAGCTCACCCCAGCGATTGTAAATTGCACAGATCAAAGGTTCAAGCCTGCCGTGGCCCAGCCCCGTTTGTCACCCCTGGGGACCTCGGTTATGATTCAGAAATCCTCCCCAAATCCAACTTGAACTCGACCGGATCTTCGCTGGACTTGACCCGCCATACGGCCCGGGCAGCTCCGGATGTCCCAGTTCGATTGACCACCCGCCTAGCGGATTTGCCCTGGTGGGCCTTGGCGATCGCGCTTGTCGGGCTGGTCCTGATCTACAACTTCACGACCAACGCGGTCTATGGCGAGGTGCTGTCGAATATTGTTGCCGGCGTCAAGTTGACCATTCTGGTGTCCCTGAGTGCGTATGCGATTGCCATCGTGCTCGGCCTGACAACCTCCCTGGGGCAGCTCTCCAAGAACACCTTCGCCCGCAATGGTGCCCTGCTTTACGTCCAGGTGGTCCGTGGGATCCCGATTCTCGTACAAATCTTCACGGTTGCCTTTGTCGTCGTCCCGCTGGCCATCCAAGCGATTAATGCCCTGGGCCAGACCCTCATCGGCGCAGGTATCCTGCCCCCGGGCAACTTGCTCTCCGGCCTGAACGTTCGTAATGTTGATTTTGTTGCTCGAGGCATAATTGCATTGGCCATCAGCTATGGCGCGTTCTCATCGGAAATCTTCCGCGCCGGGATCCAATCCGTCGAGCGGGGCCAGATCGAAGCGGCTCAATCGATCGGCCTCAGCTACTTCCAGTCGCTGCGCCTGGTCATCCTCCCTCAAGCGATCCGTAGGGTCTTGCCCCCGCTTGGCAACGACTTCATTGCGATGCTCAAAGAGTCGTCCCTCGTGTCGGCGATCGGAGTCGGTGAGATCACCCAGCTCAGCAAGAAGTACGCCGCGGCCTCCTTCAAATTCCCCGAGACCTACTTCACCTTGGCCTTCGTATACCTGTCCATGACCCTTGTGTTGTCGATGCTGGTACGGTTAATGGAAAGGCGTCTCAAGTCAGGGTAGAATTCATCCTGCATTTGACGCTCACAACCCTACCTCACCAACGCCAAAAGGAGGTGGTGCCTGAATTCGCCCAGACTCGGTTGACACGCCGTTCATTACATACCGTAGAATGCAAAGAATCCAGGAGGAGAAATCCGTGAAGAGGTTAGTGTTTCTCTCAAGTTTGCTGCTGCTCGGCGCCTTCGTGGTGACCGCCTGTAAGCAAGCCGAACCGGCGACGGTTGTGGCTCCGCCGGAGGTGGTAGAAGGTGCGCTTCCCGACCTCGACGGTCGAGAAATCACGATCGCGATCGAAAACGCCTATCTGCCCTTCAACTT